>JBFMGF010000078.1 GCA_040752675.1 Acidobacteriota bacterium | reverse complement strand
TCGCAAGCTCCTCTTTCTGGGCTTGAGACAACTTGGGAGGGCGTCCCGGAATCGGTTTGGGGCGAAGACCGTCGGGTCCATTCTTCTGGTAGGCTTGATACCAACGAGAGACAGAACTCCTGGAGGCACCCAGATGGCGGGCTACAGCCGACAGATGTTTTCCTTGCTTCAACAACTGGATGGCCTGTCGGCGTCGCTTCTCCAGTTGTTGGGGGGTTCCTTGGGGTCTCATACCCCCAATTATAGCTAAAAATATGAGAATGCTCCATTCTTTTTACGAAGCTCAATATCTTACATTCTCAAAATTCGTCCATAGTACGCTGAGGAGGAGTTTACTAATTAAATACTTAAAAATATATAATTATATATATAATTTTAAAAAATTATATTTGCATTTTCAAAAAATTGGCATTATGTTTTATCATGACTGTTGTTGAAGAATAATATTACTACCTCCCCCTATCGAGCGTTGAAAGGATAGGGTAGCCGATAGGGCATAAGCCCGCTGTTGTTCTAAATGGCGGGCTTTTTTGCAATAAAAAACCCGGAAAGACAGCTTCCGGGATTTCTTTCTGGAGCGGGAAACGGGATTTGAACCCGCGACTTCAACCTTGGCAAGGTTGCACTCTACCGCTGAGTTATTCCCGCATTTTGCGTGTGAATATAACAGAGCACCCCACAACTGTCAAGCATTTCCCCCATTCCAGGTTCTTCATTCGCTATTCCATCCGGAAGGCGTCCTTGATCAATTCGACTTCGTAACTCCCATCGCAGGTAGCGGAGATCAGTACCGTATCGAAACGGCAAATTCTATCATCCCACCGCTTCATGGAGATGAAATGATTCGCCATGCCTGCGATCCGTACCCGCTTTCTTTGATCGAGAGCATCACCTGGTACTCCGCAGGTTTCGCTTCTCCTCATCTTGACCTCAATAAAGGCAATGACATTTCCATCTACCGCAATGATGTCTATTTCGCCGTATCTCGTTCGAAATCCTCTCTCGATGATCCTGTAACCCTTCCGCTGAAGATACGTTGCGGCAAGTTCTTCCCCCATCGCCCCGATGTGCCTCCTAGACAGTCTCTCCTTGTCGATCACTTTCTTCATCGTCTCAACCGCGATTCATTATTCTCCTTTCGAGCGCCTCTCATTCATCATCCCGACCAGGATCGTGCTGTTCAGACATCCTTCTCCTCCTCATGTCCTCGTTCTCCTGCATCCTCCTGATGTTTTCGATCTTGTTCTGTAACTCCCTGGTGAAATCTACCATGAAGAGCAGGAATCTGGCTCTCTGCCTTGGGCTCAGGATGGTTCCGATCTGCGAAAGAATCTCTTCCTCGTTCTTCCTGAATTTCTCGTCCATTTCATGGAGCTGGTCGAGCCTTTTCAGTATCGCATCATCGCTTGTGCGCGTATCGGCCAGCATCTCCTCCAGGTCCTTCAGGAGGAGCCTCTTCTGTTCCATGAACCTGTGCTTCTCTACTTCCATCTCTTCAACGATGGGGATGATCTTCTGATCCTGCTCTTCGGTGAGCTCGAGAGCCGACTTCATCTTGTAGTACATGTAAATCTTGATCGTCTCTCTTAAATCCTTCTCTCTCCTCTGCTTCCGGAGCTGCTCTCTCTCCTGAGCCATCGTGAGAGAACCCAGCAAGAAGAGAAGAAACGAGGAAATAAGAACAACCACTAATTTTTTCCTCATGGCTACTTCTCCATTGTATTTTCCTTGCTTCGTTTCACGATGAAAAATCCATCAGAGATCCTTTACGGTATCAGATCTCATTCTAAATCATCTCCGATTCCATCTGCTCGATCAACTTCTCCTTCTCACTATCGCTCATTTCCTCAAGGCGGAAATAGGGAATAAAGTCATCGCCATTAAAGGCGTTGATGCTGACCGGTGCGGTTTTCCCGTTGATGAAGAGAACATCGAGGCTCCTGAAATAGAGACTATCCTGCTGATAGAAGGGTATCACTCTCTCGAGGAGATCATCAATCTCTTCTGCACCCACCTCCTGGATCGCCTCCTGGACTCTCATCTCATAGCGAGCAATCTGCGGCTGTTTCTGAATCGAGTATCTGTAAGAAAAAAGGATAGTAATGAGGAAGATGGCGACGGCTCCAGCAGCGGCTATCCATCTCCATGGGGAAATCGGCATGATCAATCGCCTCTCCCGGGAGCGTTTGTCAATCTTTGAAAATACCCTCTCGTTGAAGGAGCCCCAGTAGGCTTCACCGGGATCGACTTCCTCCTGCCGGGAGATCCGATCCAGCAATTGTCCCATCTTCTCCTTTTCCAGCGCGCATCTCCTGCAGATGGACAGATGCTCGTCCAGGGCCTTCTCATCCTCTGTCTTGATTGTCCCGCAAAGGCTTTCAAAGATGAGTCTATTAACGACACTGCATCTCATGGTTGAAATCTCCTCCTGCTATTTCTCTTCCAGTCTGCTCCTCAGAAATTTTATGGCATGAAAGAGGTTCGCCTTGGCTGCCCCGGCTGTTATTCCCAGGGCCCTCGCGATCTCCCGGTGCTTCATCCCGTGAAATATCTTGAGAAGGAGCACCTCCCTCTGTCGTGCCGGAAGGAGCCGCATCAATTCGGCAAGACGTTCCTTTACTTCTGTCTCAGGTTCGGCGTTTTTCCGCTCCGGAGCCATCATGATCGTTTCTTTTGTCAGTGGAACCATCACCTTCCTTGACTTTCCTTCTCTCCCCGCAACGGTCCTTGCCGTGTTGAGGGCTATGGAATAGATCCAGGTCCTGAAAGAGGAAAAGCCCCTGAATTTCTTCAGCGAAAGATAAGCTTTGACGAAGGTATCCTGGGCTATATCATCGGCATCGTGGTGGTTCCCGGCTATCCTGTAAGCCAGATGATAGATATCTTTTCTGTACCTGTTCATCAGAGCTTCAAATGCTTCCCGATCACCGGCTCTTGCCCTTTCGATTAGATCAAGCTCCCCGCCCCTGGCTTTTTCCGATCGGGTCTCTTCCATGAAAACTCTTAACTATTGGACAGGATTTTCATTAAAAAAGTTTAATGGAAGAAGACTCTACATTACCTCTTCTTCCATCTCACACCCTGCGGCGTGTCCTCAAGAACGATTCCCCGGGAAAGGAGTTCGGCTCTGATCCTGTCCGCTGTCCCATAGTCTTTATTCCTCCTTGCTTCGTTTCTTTGCGCTATCATCTTCTCGATATCTTCATCTATAAACTCCCTTCCTCTCTCGATGACGCCAAGGACCCTGTCCCAGGAACGCAGCAGCGAAAGAATCCGATCCCTCTCTCCTGCGGTAACTTCTCCACGATCGTAGGAGATATTGACCTCCCTGATAAGCTTGAAGATGACTCCAATGGCACCAGAGATATTGAGGTCATCGTCCATTGTCTGAATGAACTCCGACTCCGCCTCACGGATCTTCTCCTGAAGTCTTTCGTTCATTCCGGCAACAACTTTTTCACTTTCCAGCCTGTATCTGAAATCGTCTAACCGTTCCAGCTCTTGCTCCGCCTGCTTGAGAGCTTCAAAAGTGAAGTTGAGGTTCTTCCGGTAATGAGTCGCGAGAAGAAGATACCTGATGGAGCGCCCCCGGTAACCATTCTCCAGGAGTTCACGCAGGGTGTAGAAGTTCCCCTTCGACTTGGCCATCTTCTCCCCGTCGACCAGAAGGTGAGAGGAATGGAGCCAGTAGTTGACAAACTTCTTGCCCGTGCAGGCTTCGCTCTGGGCGATCTCGTTCTCGTGGTGAGGAAAGATGTTGTCCACTCCCCCGGTATGTATGTCAAAGGTCTCGCCGAGGTACTTCATGCTCATGGCAGAACATTCCAGATGCCAGCCCGGTCTTCCTTCGCCAAAGGGACTCGGCCAGAACGGTTCTCCCTCTTTCTTTCCTTTCCAGAGGACGAAATCCTGCACGTTCTCTTTGTCGTACTCATCGCTGTCCACTCTTGCTCCATGTCTCAGGACTCTTTTATCCAGTTTGGAGAGCCTTCCGTAGTCATTGAAGGAAGAGATTCTGAAGTAGAGCGAGCCGCCCGTCTCATACGTGTAACCCTTCTCCTTCAGGCAGACGGCCAGATCGATCATCTCTTTAATATGGTGAGTTGCGCGGGGATAGATCTCCACTCTCTCGATGGCGAGAGCATCGATGTCCTTGAAAAAAGCCTCGATGTAAGGCGCCGTATATTCATCGATCGGGATCTTATTCTGCAGGGAGGCTTTGATGATCTTGTCTTCCACATCCGTGATGTTCATCACCTGAGTCACTTCCAGACCCCTGAATTTCAGATATCTTCTGAGAAGATCTTCCCAGACATATGTGCGGAAATTTCCTATATGGGCAAAGTCGTAGACTGTCGGGCCGCAGGTATACATGCGCACTTTGTTGCCCTCAATTGGTTTAAACGCCTCCACCTGCCCCGACAGTGTATTGAAGAAATGAATCATATATATCTACTTTCCCCCGTTCACAGCTGTCATGACTTTAGAATTTACAGGAAGACCTTTTCCTTGTCAATTTCTCCAACCGGGGAGTATCCTCAATTTTCGTCCTTCGATTATTGTAATTTTCAGAAATATTGAGCTCATACGATGCAAGATATGGAGCTCTTGAAACTCTTCTTCCAATCGCACGGGTAAGCACAGGTTGCAGGAAAAGAAAAGGGGGCATAAAGCCCCCTTTTCTCATGCTCTTCGATTCTGGCGCGGCTAGAACTTCATCTTGAATCCGACCTGGAAGAACCTGCCGAACCTTCTTTCACCGATCATCCTGCGATTGGCGATCGCCCATATTCTCAATCGATCTTCGTTGAGAACATTGAAGATGTCGGCAAATACAGAAACCAGCGTCTTCTTGATGAGGAGATCCTTCTGGAACTTTACGTCGAAAGTCCAGAATGATTCGTTCCTCTGATCATTCCTCTGATGCGTGGGATAGGTTGTCCTGAATCGTGGTTTAGCCGGCCATTGGGTTGCAAGATAGGGATTATTGGAATCCAGGGAGACATCCTGTTTGATGATGGAATACGGCAACCCCGATTCCCATGTAACCAGCGCTCCCACCCTGAAATTCCATTGCGGGATTTCCGTCGTTGCATTTATCTTGATGACATGTCGCTGGTCTGTGCTGAGGTATCCCTTTTCATCATCGAGTGTGGTTGGATCATCGCCAAGTCCCTGAGCATAATCTTCAGCATCTCCCTTGGAGACTGAGTAAACATAGCTTGCCTGAAGCTCCCAGTGATGATGCCTCCTCTTGTTGAGGGAGATTTCAAAATCTTTATAAACGGCGTTGTTGAAATTCCCTATATAGAAAATCTCATTGAACATGGGATTAGCAACAAAGATATCCGGTATTCCATCTGGATAGAAATTAAAGACGGGGCCAAAGTTGCCTATTTCTCCTGTAGCTTCATACCTCCCCGTGCAATCGTCCAGGATTCCATCGGGCTGGGATCCAAGTTTTACCGTTCCCGTCGCAGGATTGCACTTGGTGTTATCGCCGTAGTCTCCGGCGTAATGGTTAATATCAATGTCCTGTAATTGATCCTTGTAATCCCTTTTATTGACTTCCAACCGGATCGATGTCTCCGTGGCGATCTCAGTTTCGAATCCCAGCGTGAATTCATCGGAATGAGGCGTCTTGATATTCTTGTCGATCATTGTCAGGGTAACCCCGGACGTGTAATAGGGAATTGGATCGATGATAGTTTTTCGTCTCGCATCCTCACCACTGATTCCCTGTCCGCTCAGCCCGTAAATTGCCTCGTATTCAACGGGTGCTTGTTCCCATAATGGAACAGCCAGAAAGATCTTGTCATAGTATCTTCCAAAGGTTCCATAAATCTTAGATTTACCCTTGTTCCAGGGATCCCATGAGAATCCTAACCTCGGCGCAATATTGGTGTTGGCGAGCTGAAAATCCTCGTTCTTCCTTGTCTTCTGCCATAAATAGTTGACGTATCCGACTCTGGAGCAATCACCCAGCGTCGCACAGAGATAATATTCATTCTCATATCCAGTAAAGGCACTAAAGGCAGGGGGCAGTCCATTACCTTTCTCTGGATCCGCTCCTATCGCCTTGATCTGTTGCTCACTATAATCGTCAGGATTCCACCCCTGCCTCAGAATGTAATCTTTTCCTGCCTGGTACAGGATATTCTCGAAGCCATCTTTCTCGGCCAGGGGATAGAGATCATGATACCCGGGAGAATCTATAACTTCATTGTCAACGCGAAGTCCCAGATTGATAGTCAATGTTCGGATCGGCTTGATGCTGTCTTCAAAATACAATCCCGTCGTGTATCCAGTAGCTTTTCCAAGGGAAGTACTCGGAATAAAGTTGTAAACATCTGCATATCCTGCAAATTCCGTGCGAGGTTCCTGACCTGGGATAACCACATCCGAGGTCTGTCCCGCCCAGAAAATTATGAATGGCCGCAATTCGATCTCTCTGAAATATCTTTCCCTCTCATGAATCATCCCCGTCTTGATTCTGTGGCTCGTCCCCAGGAACTTCTCGATAAAGTACTCCCAGTCCGTCCTGACGGTGAACCTCTGTCGCTCATCCCGCCATGTGCGGAAGAACGACCCGCTTGTTTCGCCCGTGGCTATGTCATAACAATTGGCGGTTGTAGATCCGGGGAATATGTCTTCATTGCTTGGATCGTACAGACAGTTATTCTTTGCATTATAAGTCATCGGAAGGATATCGATTCCCACATTTGAATAGGAAACGAGTGACGTTACGAGCAGCTTCGGTGAAACCGGAACCTGCCATGTTATGGCGTAAGTGGGTCCACCACTCTCGTAAATGAATCCCGATTCTGGATCTGTCAAGGAATCTATTCCCAGTCCTTCCCACCGA
Organism: Acidobacteriota bacterium; assembly: GCA_040752675.1. Classification (NCBI taxonomy): domain Bacteria; kingdom Pseudomonadati; phylum Acidobacteriota; species Acidobacteriota bacterium. The sequence continues at coordinate 17,275 of JBFMGF010000078.1, read as the reverse complement.
CTTGGGTCCGCCGAAGCCTGAAAGATGAGTTTGTTCTTTCCAGTAACCTGCCATGTCAGCTTATCGAAGTTTCTCGATCTTTTGTTCGTAATAACAATAGCGCTCGTCAGAGTATTGACGGGGATGCCAATATCAAAATACTCGTGTGAAACGGCCCAGAATAATTTATCTTTTATGATCGCCCCGCTCAGCGAGAGGGCGGGATTCAACCACTTATAATCGGCAAAGATGTCTTTTGGAAGGTTCGTTGCTCCGTTCCCATCCAGCAATCTTGAGCGATAATAGAAACTGGTAGAGCCACTGAACTCATTGCTTCCCTGCTTTGTAGTGATCTTGGCGAAACCTCCCTGTGCTCTCGAATATTCTGCGCCCGCTCCTCCTGTAATGACCTCGATATCCTCGATGGCATCAGGATTGACGTTGGACATGAACATTCCCGTCAGGGGATCCACGTTGCTCACGCCATCGATCACCGCTTTGAAGTCCCTTTCCCTTGATCCCTTCACGTTGGGATTTCCATCCTGGTCTTCATCCATGATGCCCGGAGCTCTGGAGAGAACCGATTGATAGTCGCGTCCAGCGATGGGTAATTCGCTGACGAACTGATCCGAGAAGGTCGTGGATGTCTGCGTTTCCTCCGTTTTTACGAGCTCTCTCTTGCCCGTGACTTTGACGACTTCCTTGATCTCGGCAATCATCTTAATGAGAAAATCCTGTGGTTGGTCCCCTCCCGTGACTTTGATATCAGTTACCCTTTGAGGAGCATAACCCGGAAAGGTTACGACGAACTCATAGTTTGAACCAACCGGTAGAATAGGATAGAAGGCTTCTCCCTGGACATTCGTGATGAGCGGCATATCGGCGATCAGCTTGTCCTTATTGGAAAGGACGACGGTTGCCCCTGGCAGGGGGAGATCTTTCTCATCGAAGACTTTGATGCGAATGGCGCCTGCCGCCATGGCGGTAGAAATGGCCAGAAAAAGCGTCACCAGCGTGCATATGGTTCTGCGAAGATTCATAGGACCTCCAAACCCCCTTATCTTTGAAAGCGTGTTTTTAAGAGCGACTATCCCAGTTTCTTCCTTGCAGGTGTTGATATGGCGAATTGCTCTTATACCACCTGACCCCCTTTCTGTCAAGGTCATATATATATTACTTCCATTTCATCTAATTATAAGCTGAAGTTAGTCGGAAATGGGTTTCCTGCTGCAGTAATACAGCAGCGCTAAATTTTGATCTGGAGTTTCTTGATCTTCTCATTGAGCGTCGTGGGTTTTATCCCCAGAAGTTCTGCCGCTTTCTTCTGCACTCCTCTGCATCTCCTCAAGGCCTCGGTAATTAGTCCTCTCTCATAGTCATCGATGGCTTTATTCAGGCTGAGCATCTCGCTCTGTTCAGGTCTAAAGGGAGAAAGCATGGTCTGTCTGACATGGGTAATCTCTTCGGCTACCAGATCCATCCCGATCTCATCCCCTGAAGCCAGAACGACCCCCCTCTCGATAAAGTTCTCCAGTTCCCTGACATTCCCGGGCCAGTGGTACTTCATCAGCAAGGCCATGACCTCTTTCGAAACTCCGGTCAGAATTTTCCCATTCTCTGCAGAATATTTTTCAAGAAAGTGGGAGACGAGAAGAGGAACATCTTCCTTTCTCTCTCTGAGCGGTGGAAGGACGATGTTGATGACGTTGAGTCTGTAATAGAGATCTTCCCGGAAGTTTCCCTCCTCAACGAGCCTCTTCAGGTCTACGTTTGTGGCGGCGATGATGCGCACATCCACCCTCTTGCTATCCACGGAACCGAGCGGGAGGAATTCCCTCTCCTGTATTACGCGCAGAAGCTTTGATTGGACATCACCTTTGATGGTGCTGATTTCATCAAAGAAGATTGAACCTTTGTCGGCGACCTCAAAGAGCCCCTTCTTGTCGTTCGTCGCTCCTGTGAAGGCTCCCTTCACGTGCCCGAAAAGGTTGCTCTCCAGTAATTCCGATGAAATGTTCATGCTATTGACGACTACGAAAGGATGGGAACTCCTCTGGCTCTTATTGTGGATCGCTTTCGCCACTAGTTCCTTTCCCGTGCCACTTTCCCCCTCTATAAGAACGGTCGACCTACTGGGTGCGATCTGCTCGATTAGCCGGTAAATCTCGAGCATTTTCTTGCTCTTCCCCACGAGCTCCTCAAACCGGTGCCTCTCGGTGATGGCCTTTCGGAGCGCAAGATTCTCTTCTTTCAGTTCTTTTTGCTTGATGGCCTTATCAGCAAGGTTGAGGACTTCCTCGTTCTTGAAAGGTTTTGTCAGGTAGTGGAAGGCTCCGAGTTTCATCGCCTCGACGGCAGATTCGATGGTTCCGTAAGCCGTCATCATGATGACGGGAAGAGCGGGGTTTATCTCGACGATCTTTCCAAGAGCTTCGAGACCGCTCATCCCTGGCAGGAGGATATCGAGAAGAACAAGGTCAGGATTCTCGCCGTCGAGTCTGCCCAACCCCTCTTCCGCGCTCATTGCCTGAGCGACCCGGTATCCATTCTTCCTGAAGAGGGACCCCAGAACGTCCTGGACGATCTCCTCATCATCCACAACAAGGATCTTTCGCTCCTTCATTTCTGTCTCATCTCATGCAAAAAGAATTTTTCTGGAGATAGGAAAATCCCCTCATAGCTTTTCCTTATTATACTTTTTAATGAATAATTAAGAAAGATGATGCGAGCGCTTCAGACCATGAGCCTCGCTTCCATGCCGACAGGGAATTCAATGGTAAACCGGGTCATCTTTCCGGGGACGCTCTCCACCGAAACTTCCCCCTGATGCTCCTTGATGATCCCGTAGGAAATGGAGAGACCAAGACCGGTCCCTTTACCCCGTCCCTTAGTCGTGAAGAACGGGTCGAAGATCCTGCTGATATCTTCCCTGGCGATCCCGACACCGTTGTCACAGATCTCGACGATCGCTTTTTCATTCTCGAACCGGCTTTCCACTTTAATCGTGCCACCTCCCGATTCGAGCGCATCCCTCGAATTCAAGAGGATGTTCAGAAAGACCTGCTGGAGTTTGTTCTTGCTTCCCTGCAACAGAGGAATCCCATTTCCCAGATTCTTTTCGATATCGATCTTCTTTCCCTGGAGCTGGGACTCGAAGAGGGAAAGGCTATCCTCAATAATCTCGTTGATGTCGATCTTTTCAAATGCTTCGCTGTCTCCCCTCGTGAACTTCAGAAGCGAGTTTGCAATACTCGACGCCCTTGCGGACTGGCTCTCGATCTTCTTAAGTATCTCGTATCTCGGGTCGCCCTTGTCCATCTCTTCGAGGAGCATCTGCGCATAACTCGATATTCCCGTCAGAGGCGTGTTCACCTCATGAGCCACGCCAGCCGCCAGAAGCCCGATGGATGCAAGACGCTCCTGCCTCAGAAGCTTTTCCTCCAGCTTCACCTGTTCGGTGACATCATCGAATGTGACGACATACTGAACAGGGAAGTCGGTCTTCTGTTCGAGGGAAGAGATGGCGATGTTGACTATGATCCTTCTTCCGGTACGATTGATGAAGGTGTAACGGTAGGCCCTCTCCTTTCCTCCAGGATTGTTGTTTACCCTGTCCAGGATGTGCCTGGCAAGATGCGCGGGAAAGATCTCGGCGACGCTCCTGCCAACAACCTCGTTTCGGGCCATGCCGTGGATCTCTTCAAGGGCTCTGTTCCAGTTGAACACTTTCCCGGAGGAGTTTATGACCATGATCCCGATCTTGCTGCTTTCAAGAATGCTCTCCTTGTGCTCCATCAACCTGTTGATCTCGCCCACCTTTTTGCTGACCTCTCCGAACAGCCTGGCGCTCTCGATTGCCGCTGCAGCATGGCCCGAAAGGGTTGCGATGAGGAGCAGGTCTTCCGAGTTCAGCGGGCTTCCCTCGCTCCTCTCGCCGGTGCCCAGGATGGCTCTCAATTCTCCCTTCACCTTCATCGGGAAGAGATAGGCGATTCCATGTGAAAGCAGGCCTGCCGTTTCCTGCTGAAGACCATTGGCCTCGGGCTCGAACAGCGGAAGGAAATCAGAATGCGTGAGCCTTTTTATTACTGGAGAATTCTCATCGATGGAGATATTCCTCCCGACGTCCCCCTCCGAATGCACAAAAATATTCTTCTCGTCATTTTTCAGAAAGAGAAAAGCCCCCTTAAGGTTGAGCGTGGCAACGATCTTCCTGCTGAAGCTGGAGACCAGCGAGGTCATATCTACATGAGAATTCAGATCCTGAATGAATGAGAGGACAGACTGCCGGAAGTTGTATTTTTCTCTGTAGAAAAGTTTCTCGACTAAATATCTGGTGCCCTTCCTCAGTCTGGGATAGATGAAGGCTGTTACGAGGGCCGCGAGAAAGGCAAAGAATTTTTCGCCTGGATCGTAGACCGGTCTAACAAGTCTCTCGATCACAATGGAGACGGCTGCAAAGATCCCCAGTGTGAAGAAGGCTAAGGAGAGATAGAATAACCCTTTCTTCAGGTAAAGGTCCAGGTCCATCAAACGATATTTCAGCAGTGCCGATGAGAAGGCGAGGGGAAGAATGATGACAGGAAATACAGAAAATTCGGTCCATAGCGGAACTTCCCCTGCCAGGGCGTAAGGGATCCCGTAGATCAGGGCGAAGGGACCGAATCCGAGCCCGATGCCCCAGATCATCCATCGTATCTGGGCCCTATCGTAGAAAGATTCCAGTTTGAAATAAGACTTGATGAGGATGGCAGCTGCTGCGATTACGCTCAAGGCGATGAGGAGAAGCTCCATGCGATCTTTGATCTCCAGAGCCCTGACGGGATCTGCAAAATCATAAACCCCTCTGAAGACAAAAAAATGGATGTTCAGCAAAAGAATCAGGAGGGATGGGATATACGCGATCGGGATAGCCAGCTTTCTGGATACAACGAGACCGCGAGAAAAGACAAGAACAAAATTGATGAGGAGAGCGGGCAGGAATATCCTTGCCATGAGGTCGGCACCATAGAGGAGCCTGTCTCCAGAGGAATTTCTTCCCGTTGGTGAGAAAACAAAGAGAACAAAGATTGTGATGGACAGCAGAAAGTAGATTGAGATGAACTTCCTGACGCGCATCCGTAGGGCAAGATAGGTTCCGGTGAAGAGCATGAAGAAGCCGACAATGGCGAGGTAATAGTAGGAAAGATCTCCTGATTTTTCATATGAAACCATGAGAAAGACCTCTTTCACCTCGTTCCCCCTCTTGACCTTTAAAGCAAGAGGGGACTCACCTTTCTCTCTCCAGGGATAATCTTCCGCTGAAAGGACGCTTTTAACAGATTTGCCGTTAATGGATTGAAGGGTGTCTCCTTTCTGGATTCCTGCATGGGCTGCAGGACCGGCTGGCTCCACGAACTCTGCTACCGGACCCTCCGATGAAGGGCTCCATATTACTCCATCATGAGGAAGCCGCCATATGCTCTTCCAGTAAATGCTGTAGAATCCAGAGATGGCAAGAATGATGGCTGCCACTATGATCAGCGCAGCTTTCAGCTTTAATCTCAAGCCGGCATGCATTAAGATCCCCGATTTCAGAGCTTTAGGAGCAATTTATATGCCATTCGATTTTCAAAGCGCCAACATACAACTCCTTTAAAATAATGACATTATAGCTTTAGAACGGCATGAGAAAGAGTTGTAATTCAATTAATTGGACACCGATAAAGAATTATTCTAACTTTTGGATTTCCAGTTGTCGGGGATTGTTTCTGAGAAGCTTGACGGTTAGGCTTAGAAACTGAACAAGAATCCACCACCGACCCTTCTGGCAGGCACCAGAAGACCCGCGAGCGGATTGCTCCTCGAATCATCATATGCGAGAATATCATCGTACTCAACGACCGCCCTGAGTTGAACCCCCTTGACTTTTACGATGGGGATTCTCTGGTTCACCTGGATGGATATCATGGAATACCGAAATGGAAGATCGCTTTCGTAAGATCCCTCTTCGTAAATGCAGTCTCTCACTTTCCGGTATCGAACGGAAAGCTCCGTATCACTCTCGCTACTGTATGCCCTGAGTATTGCAAGAAGGTAGTTCATGTCTCCCTGCCGGAACATCTGAAGGGGAATATCGTCAGGCAGAACCGTTGCAAAGGTCCCCTTCACCTCGCCATAGTCAAGGCCAATCCCCCCATTTATCACTTTGAATCTTTTTTCAACGAATACACCTGCTCCCACCCGGGAAGCATTTCCATCCGTGATGTATAGAGCAACATCGTTCCATGGCATCTCTGATGCTTTTTCTTCTGCGCTTAGAAGAAGAGGGGCATAAGAGACTCTGGCACTTATTGAGCCACTTCCGAACTCTTTTTTCAGATCGATCTTGCAAGATATATCTTTCTCATGGCCCGATGGGTTTCCAGCACCGAAGGAAGCTCTCCCGGAATTATCCCCGCCTGAAAGAATATTATCCATGGCATAGGAGAGCTCCGTTTTCAGGATCGAGCCGGACTTCGCTCTGTACTCGATCTCGAAGACAGGGATTACTACCTGAACATCACCGGAATGATAGAGGCGGTAGTACTGGACTCCAAGACCGATTGTGATCGGGGCAATAATGACCCAGTGATCCTTTCCATAGAAGAATAGATGTTTGCCCATCTCACCAGGGCCGTAATAGGAATGCGTGTCGTAAGGTGAAGTTACACGGAAGAGCGGATAGGAATTATCGTAAAACCGGGTCCTCAGGCCTATGTCTATCTCATGTTCCGCTGTCAGTGAAGCTTGAAAATTCCCGGAAGCGTTGATGACCTGATTCTTGACGCTCCAGGGATCATCTGGAGATCCATCGAGCCCCATATACGGCAAATCGCCGTTGAACTTCATCCCGGCATGGGACATCTGAACCTGGATTGCCAGATCGTCGTCTTTCCTCTGCCATCCTGCTGAATAGCCCCATCCTCTCTGGCTTCCCTCGAAGAGAGAAAGACCGGAGAACCGCTCATCCTTGATAGTAAGAGAATCGGTCCCGTAAAATGTCTTGAAACCGAGCGTCCCCCATTTTCCAAGATCATAACTGCCGATGATGCCCATCAGCTTGGCGTCTCTCTTGAGGGAATCGAACAGAGAATCCGTGTCGGAAGCTTCCTTCCATTTCTTCCTCTGCCCTTCGAATTCAATCTTGAGGTCCGAACCTATATTCCCTGAGAATGAGAGTGCCACGCTGTTCTTCCTGTCACCGCTGCCTTCCTGCTCATTTCCGCTCATCTCTCGCGATGCAACCTGTTTAAGTTCCAGAATGAAAGGAAGCGAATCCGGAGTCGAAAAACCGTACGATCGTGCAATGGTTCTTCGAGCCATCGCTTCGGCCGTATCGTCATGGCTCCCTCTTTCCAGCACGGAAGCCGCTTCCACTTTCTTGAGGAGATCCTTCTTTGGAATTCGTCTGACCCAGTCCAGGGTCACCGGAATCTTTTCAGCGTCTTTTGCGGCTCCTGCAGTGAGCGGCTTTAGCGTGAGATTCAACGATGCTACGGAGGAAGCGTTGACGTTTTCAACATTTGTCAGGTAGCCCTTCTTAGCGGCTGCGATCTTATAGACACCAGGGGCTATCTTCTCAAGCGTGTACTGACCCCTTTCATCTGTCCTGGTGTTGATTATCTCCCTGTTGAAATTGTCCGATGAGACAAAGATATTAACGTCGGAGAGAAGATTCCCAAGGCTGTCCCTTACTATGCCTTTTATGGAGATCTCGTTGCTTGATGGAAGGACATTAAAGAATGAGAAGAACAGAATTAATACCGGGAAGAAAAGGAGCCTGCTGATTCCCTTCCGATGCATCCTAACCTCCGCCCCAATCGGAGTTAATAAGCATAATCTTTCGAGATTATAATTTCTTGAATTGAGAATGTCAATTCATATTGACACAAAAGTCCATGCTGTTTAATATCATCCCATGAACCAGATAATATTTTGGAGCCGATTCCCCCTCCTCCTGATCTTTTCACTTATTCTGGCCTCGCCTTCCTCATCGGTCGTTCCTCTCAAGCTTGTTAAAGAGACGCGTATTACCGTGGAAGTGGACATACTTGCTCTGGACGACTCGGGAACGGAAAAGCTCGCCTCGCTGAGCGCAGAAATACCAGCAGGCAAAAGAGGGTTCCTCGCGAAAACACTCCCCCTCCAAAAGGATGGGCGACAGGACTCCATCGGTCTGGAGATAGAAATGATAGCCGATGCGAAAGACCGGGAGAAGATCCTTCTTGAAGTGAGTTCGAACGTCTGGCCCCTGAAATCAGAGGAAAAAACAGAGTACAGGAGGAGCGAGAAGATAGAATTGAACGATGGGTCATCATCCCTCCTTGAGATCTACAATTCTCCAGTGATAGATAAAAAGATCATCCTGAACCTTAAGGCAAGCTTGAAGGATGTGGAGACGTTCCGCATCGCTTACCCATCCACGACGAAGGTCCACTTTCAACTCAACATCTATCGGATTTCGAAGGGAAAGGAGATCCTCCTCGAACAGAACTCACTGAGCACGCTCGTTGGCCAGACGGCATCCTACTACCTGCATCTCTTCGCTGGCGAAAAGGATGGTAAGAAAGGTAAACTGGGCGAGGAAGAGCTTGATATCAGGATGATCCCGCTCTCCATCGCGGATGAGATCGTAGAAGTGGAGATCGTCCTTGCCGGGCGGATCCTCACCAGCGGCGGGAAGGGACAACCCGTGGAAATCAGAAGAGTGGATAAGGTCGGCAATTCATCACCCCACTCCGTGCTCATCGCCTCTGATGATTCTTCGGGCGGGGATGTGAAGGAAGGATATAGATTCGAGATCATCCCCTCCTTCTGATGGGTCGTCTCCAGCTCATTCGAATCTCTTATAAAAAAGAGTAACCCGATGAAAGTTGGTTACAAATGATAGAATCGATTGTTCTTGTTTAACGAGGCACTAATGATTCATGAAATTAGTGTGAGCAGTCGAAAGAGGATTGAGATGATCGACATCACTTCCGTGGTTCAGAAGATGGTCTCTTCTTCGAAGGTAGAGAATGGAACGTGCAACCTCTTCGTTCCGCATACGACAGCCGCCATCACCATCAACGAGGCGGCTGATCCCAGCGTCGCCAGTGACATCTCCGAAGCCCTCTCGAAACTCGTTCCCGAGGGAAGAGGCTACCGTCATACGGAAGGGAACGCCGACTCCCACATCAAATCGACGCTCGTGGGTGTCTCACAGCAGGTCTTCATAAAGAATGGCCGTCTCGTACTCGGAACGTGGCAGGGGATCTTCTTCTGCGAGTTCGACGGCCCGCGAAACAGGCGCATCCTTGCCAGGATCATCCCCGATAGATGACAGCAGGACGGAAATTCCACCTACTTCCTGTATAATAAGCTGCTATGAATTTCTCACGAGCAGCGGGTACCCTCTCGGCATCAAGCGAAAGAATCGCTCTTCACTTGAGAGTCATCAAGAAGCTCCTGATGTTTCTCATCGTAGCCATTGCTTATCTACTTCCCATCGCGGGGAAGTCAGAAGAGCAGCAGATGAAAAAAGAGGTCCTGGAAGCTCTACCTGGAGTCAGGATATCCCTCCAGAACGGCAAGGATATCGTCCTCATGTATGCTCCCAGGCGGGGTGAGGGGTATCTCACGCTTGCGGAGAAATTCACCGTGTCATCCGAGAACTGGAAAGCACTCAAGGAGATCAATCTAGATCCGATTCTCGTCGAGGGGAAGGAATACATGATTCCGTATCAGCTCCTCCGCGACGAATACAAATACCTTGCCGTGGTCAACATATTCCCTGAAGACCGGTTCGAGAAGGGAGCCTGGCATCACTATCCTTCCAAAAGCCCTATAGAAACCTTCGGCGTGGGGCTATGGCAGGCCTCCGAGTGGTTCACGGGCCGGGGCGAGAACTTCCAGGAATTGATGAAGATCAACAACATCTCAGACCCCGCTTCTCTGAGCGGAAAAGAGATCATCATCCCGGAACGTCTCCTCCTTCCCGTTTTCTCTCGACCACAGCTTCCGGAGGACAGCGATCTGACGTTCGGGAAAGACGCTGAAGGAGAGTTCGCAGGATACAGGATCAAGAAAGGAGAAGCTCTCTATACTTCCGTGGTCATAAGGTTCACAGGAATGACGGAGGTTGATGACGTCAATAATCTGGTGACCCTCGTCGCAAAGAGGAGCAGGATCAAGGACATGAAGAATATCCCGGTTGGTCAGTTGATCAAGATACCGACGGATCTTCTGCTCGCCGAATATCTGCCCAGAACAGACCCGAGAAGGATCGCCTATGAGCTCGAAAACTACGAGGCGGAGAGATACAGGAAGAAAATCGTCGCCAGAAAGCTGGAGGGGGTCTACGTCATCCTCGACGCGGGGCATGGGGGCGTCGATCTTGGAACGATGGCCCACGGCATCTGGGAGCACGATTACGTCTACGACATAATGTGCCGGATCAAGCGAAAAATAGAGGTTGAGACGTCGGCCGTCGTCCTTCCCATCATTGAAGACAAGAAGACTCAGTTTGCAGTCTCTGATTCACGGAAGCTGGTCAGGAACAAGCAGGGACACATCCTCACGACCCCAAATTTTCTTGCCCGGATTAACAGCGACACCAGCATGGCGGTCAATCTCCGGTGGTATCTGGCCAATTCTCTGAAAAGCCGATTGACGGCGGAGGGAATCAGTGATGAAAAGATCGTCTTTGCAAGCATCCATGCCGACTCTCGGCACCCCATGTTGAAAGGGGCGATGGTCTACTTCCCCGGCAAGAGGTATGTAGCCGACCGCTATGGAAATGGGAATTCCAGCCGGTACATGAGCTTCAAAGAAGTTGTGGAGATGCCCTACGCCTCCTTCACAGGAGAAGAGAAAACAAGATCGGAAGCGCTCTCCAAGGATTTCAGCAAGAAAGTTATCTTCTACTTCAAAGAAGAGGGGTTGCCAGTCAATCAGTACCTTCCAGTGAGGAACCGGATCATCAGACATGGAAGGGAGTGGATCCCTGCCGTTCTAAAGGGAAACAAGATCCCGATTAAGATTCTCCTGGAAGTCGCCAACCTCACTAACGCGGATGATGCCAGGATCATAAGAGAACCGGACTTCCGCGAGAAGGTGGCAACCGCTTTCGTCAGAGCACTCCTCGACTTCTACGGAGAATCCTGATGTTGACCTTTGATATCTCCTGTGGAACAATACTTGAAAATTCAGAAAGAAACTAAGATGAAAATTCTCGTTGTGGGAAGCGGAGGGAGAGAGCACACACTCTGCTGGAAGATGGTGCAAAGCCCAATGGTAACCAAGATCTACTGCACTCCGGGGAATGCGGGGATCTCGTCGGTGGCGGAGACCATTCCGATCGATCCCTCATCGATATCAGAGCTTTCCGATTTCGGCGCGGAGAAGAGGATCGATCTCACGGTCGTGGGACCGGAACTTCCCCTGATCCTCGGTCTCTTCGATGAATTTCAGAAGAGGGGACTCAAGGTCTTCGGCGCTTCCGCGGAAGCCGCAAGACTCGAAGGAAGCAAGGTATTCGCTAAAGAGTTCATGGCGAGGAAGCGGATCCCAACGGCCGATTTCAGAGTTTTCGATTCACCTGATGCTGCCGTCTCTTTTCTCAAGAGCAAGGAGTGCCGCTATCCGACTGTCGTCAAGGCTGATGGACTTGCAGCCGGCAAAGGGGTTATCATCTGCCAGAACCGCAGCGAAGCGGAAGATGCCGTCAGGAAGATGATGGTGGAGAAGATCTTCGGGGCATCAGGCGAAAGGATCATCATCGAGGATTGCCTGCAAGGAAGGGAAGTTTCTTTCCTCCTGCTCTCCGATGGCGAGGAGTTCATCCCTCTCGCTTCTTCACAGGATTACAAACGGGCTCTTGACAACGACGAGGGACCGAACACGGGCGGGATGGGTTCCTACTCGCCCTCCGCTCACCTGAGTCCAGGAGAGCATCGAAAGATTCTGGACGAGATCGTAGAGCCCACTATCACGGGGATGATGGAGGATGGCAGAAGATTCAAAGGGATCCTATACTGCGGACTCATGCTGACTGATAAAGGACCCAGGGTTCTTGAGTACAACGTGAGGTTCGGCGACCCAGAAGCCCAGGTCATCCTCCCCCGCATGGAAAGCGACCTCGTTCCTCTTCTTCTCGCCTGCGCCGGTGGCTCGCTCAAAGGGATGGATATCAAATGGAGCGATGGGGCATCCGTCTGCGTCGTCATGGCTTCCGGGGGATATCCTGGCTCTTTTGAGAAAGGAAAGCTTGTCAAAGGACTCAATCTGATCAAAGAGGACGATCGACTGCAGGTCTTCCACGCCGGGACTTCATTCAACCGTGATGGTGATATCGTCACTTCCGGCGGAAGAGTCCTCGGAATCAATGCGCTTGGAGAGACAATCGAGGTTGCCAGGAACAGAGCATATGATTGCGTGGGTAAGATCTGCTTCGAGGGAATGCACTTCCGAAAGGATATCGCCCTCGACGCTCTCTGACTCAATTGACCATGCAAATTTCTTCTTAAATTGCTGTAACTGTCAGAAGCATTAAGCTCTTGCAATATAAAACTCAAATTTATCCAGCAAACAATCCTTAAGAATCTGCTAATATATTTAGGAGAATCTGGAGGTCAAAACAGTGGCAAAAGCAAAAGTAGGCGTAGTCCTCGGAAGCGATTCAGATCTTGACGTTGTCATAGAATGCTTGAGATTGCTGAAACTCTTCGGCGTCCCGTTCGAGATTGAAGTGGCATCGGCTCATCGTTCCCCGCAAAAAACCAGAGACTATGCCAGATCGGCCTCCCGGAGGGGGCTGTATGTCATCATCGCCGCGGCGGGTGGAGCCGCCCATCTCCCTGGCTTCATCGCTTCCGAAACGACCCTTCCCATAATAGGGATTCCCATCCCATCATCGGAACTGATGGGTCATGACTCCCTCCTCTCCATCGCTCAGATGCCTTCCGGAGTCCCAGTGGCGACCATGGGCATCGGGAAATCCGGAGCCGCCAACGCCGCCATTCTCGCCGTTCAGATCCTCTCCCTTTCCGATCGAGCATTATCCCGTAAGCTCCACAACTTCAAGAACGAGCTGACCCGGAAGGTAAACAAGGCCTCGGAAAAGACTAAGATCGACATGGAGAAGATCATCCAGAAGTTATGAAGCAATTCTCCGGAACAAAATTCAAGGTGGAGACTCTCGGTTGCAAGCTCAACCAATTCGACTCCGCCGTCATCGAAGGAGAGCTCATCCGAAGGAAGTTCCTTCCTTGCATGAGCCGCGAGGAAGCCTCCATCGTCATCATCAACACCTGTACCGTCACCGGAAAGGCCGATTATCAATCTCGACGACTCATCAGGAAAGTTCGCAGAGAGAATCCTGACTGTACTATCATCGTCACGGGTTGTTATGCCAGGCTCGATCCAGATGCTCTGCGCGCTCTTCCTGAAGCCAACATGGTTATCGATGTCGAGGATGAGAAGGCTCCACGGGCAATCGTTGAAGAGCTCACGGAAATGCCGGTGGAAATGGAGGAATCGGGAACAGACATTCATGACGCACGAGTGCCCGATATTTTCGAGACCCACTTCAGCGGCAGGACTCGTGCCTTTCTCAAGATTCAGGATGGCTGCGACCTCAAGTGTTCCTATTGCATAATCCCGAGGGTCCGAGGGAAGAGTCGATCCGCGGAACCACGAGTCGTTATCGACAATGTTAAGAAGCTGATTAAAAAGGGGTTCAGGGAGATCGTCCTGACCGGCGTAAATTCAGGCGACTATGGAAGAGACCTCTCTCAACAAACCTCACTTCTCCGCCTTCTCAGAGAAATAGTCAGGATAGAGGATCTCGGCAGAGTCAGACTCAATTCCCTCGAGCCGCCGACCATCCCGGATGACCTCATCGATCTCATCGCTTCCACTGAAAAGATCGCCCATCATCTTCACGTCCCCCTGCAGAGCGGATGCGACAGAACCCTCAAGATGATGTACAGACCCTATAGAACATGGCAATACTCCAGGATCGTCGAGCAGTTGAGGGAGAGGATCCCTGACATCGGGATCGGCACCGACGTCATCGTCGGCTTCCCCGGTGAGACCGACGAAGACTTCGAGCAGACTTATAGCTTCATCGAGAACTCCCCCATAAACTTCCTCCATGTTTTCCCCTTTTCGAAGAGACCCGATACGCCAGCATCAAGGATGCAGGGGGAGGTGAATGGAAAAGTAATCAAGGAGAGGGTTTCTCTCCTGAGAAAGCTGGGAGAGAATCTCAGGTACAGGTTCCGGCAAAGGTTCCAGGGAAAGATACTGGACATCATCATCCTCGGCGAAAAGAGAGACGACGGCAGGTACCGCGCCCTCAGCGGCAACTACATAGAGATCGGGGTCGATGCACGCCCAAATGATGTCAACCGGATTTTCCCCTGCCGCATCATAAGTGTCTCACCCGATGACACACTCGGCCAGATTGTCTACTCCCATTGAGTAGTGCCTCAGTATAGGCGCTGGGACTATTTGCAGAATGAGTTGTTTTCCTGTACTTTTATAGAAAACGAAAAGAAATGTCCTCCGAGAATCCAGGAAGTCCCGGAGAGATTTACGATCAAGGAAAATGGAAAGGAATTACATTTGAGAGCGGTCTATTTTTTGAGAAAGAGGGGTTTCGCACACTGTCTTATCATCCTGATTCTTTTTTCACAGACCGCGGCCACTTTTTCCGACATAGAATTTATCAGGGATGATCTCGGTTTCACCCTGGGAAAAGCAAGGAAGGAAAACAAAGATATTATGATTTTTTTCTACACTGACTGGTGTGCCTGGTGCAAGGCGATGGACAGGCACATCTTCGCCGATAAGAAAGTCGCCGAGTTTTTGAAAAACCTTGTGACTATCAGGATTAATGCCGAAAAGGGGGACGGCCCCACATTCGTCAGAAGGTTCAAAGTTGATTCTTATCCCACCGTCGTCTTCCTCGATTCCTGGGGAAAGGAGATCAACAGGATCAACGGATTCCTTCCTCCCGCATACTTTCTCGAGGTGTCGCAGAACATCATCAATAACAACCGCTCCCATCAATCGAGAACACCCCGCCGATGAACGGAGGGATCTCTTCGAGATTCTCTTCTGGATCTCGTTTTATGCATTTTCTCTCGAACGAATGAATGGTTACTCTAACTGCTGAAAAAAGAACAACGGTAATCTCAGCGAGCAGAAGGACCGATATCCCGGCCTTTCATACGGGATGGTTCCTGGAACAGATCAGGAAGGGCAAGACTTCTTACACGAACCCCTTCGGCGGCACTCTTCACACGGTTTCTCTGAAACCGGAAGATGTCCATTCCATTGTTTTCTGGTCCAGAGACTATTCCAGACTCTTGCCACACCTTGGAGAACTGGAAGAGAAGGGATTTTGCTTTTACTTTCATTTCACAATCACGGGGCATCCGGTGACCTTTGACCGGAATGTCATTAATGTGAATGAAGCCATTAATCAATTCAGGACTATTTCCAGGCGCTATTCTCCCAATCATGTTCACTGGCGCTTCGATCCGCTCATCATCTCGGATATCAGCGATGCAGGCTATCTGATAGAGAGATTTGCCGAACTTGCCAGGGAGCTCAAAGGATATACAAAACGCTGCTATACGAGCTTCGTCCAGTACTATGGAAAGGTCAAAAGGAATTTGAAGAGACTAGAGGAAGAAACAGGGATCCATTGCTATGACCTTCCCGTCGACGAGAAGATCGCCATCGCAGGAAAGATCTCCAGGATAGCTGCAGACAATGGAATGAAACTTCTTTCATGCTGCTGTGATTACCTGATCGGCGGGCTGATCGAAAAGGCGCACTGCATTGATGGAGATCTCCTCAGAGAGCTCTTTCCAGAAAGATCCCTCACTGGAAAGGTGATACCGACCAGGAAAGGATGCGGCTGCTTCTCAAGCAGGGACATCGGCACTTACGACACCTGCTCCCACGGCTGCCTGTACTGTTACGCAAACGCCAACCCTATGAACTGACGCGATGATTTCCTCGCCCGGGAGATCATCGAACGATTGCTATTTAATTTTGTGACACTGAATGCATAGTTCCCTTGCGGGATCGAGCCTCAGGAATGCTCTGTAATTGGTCCCGTGGGGATCATGGCAGGAGGTGCAGAGAAGCTCATCTCGTTCATGCCAGACATCCCTGACATTCTTCCCCATCGGATGGCTGAACTTAAAATGAGCGCCATGGCATTGATTGCAGACGTCCAAGCCGGATAATGCCAGGAGCTTCCCGTTTTTTCCGGAATGGATGCTGTGACAGATTGAGCATCTTCCTCCCTCCACCTTTGACGGGTGATAGTACTTGCTAGCAGAGAATCTATTGGAAACTTCAGTGTGGCAATTCAGACAGGTGATCCACTCCTTCCGCCTGAAGAGATATAGGGAAGCGGATGCATGCGGCGTATGGCAGGATGAACACCCTTTCTCCAGCTCCATTTTATGCGAGATCGAAGGAGGTTCGCCCTTCTTCTTCTCCTCATGGCACATCAGGCATAGCTCCGTGGTCTCCGAGACGAGCTTCTTCAGGTCAGGCAAGGACATCTTGTGGCAGGTCGAGCACTCCCTTTCTCTGAACGGTTGATTCTGATGCTCGTGAATGAGACCCTTCACGTCTGATGCATGAGCCGTATGGCAACCCTCGCAGTCACTCCCACGGACATCCATACCGCTGTGAGCCCTGACCAAAACCTCCTGCGTGGCATTATGGCAGCTCAAACAGGTTCTCTGAAAATCGCCTTTCATGAGAAATTCATTCGCCGAGGAATGAGGAGAATGACATTTCATGCACTCCCCTTTCACGAAGGGAGCATGCGTCACAGCTTTCTTCATCTTTTCCAATTCAGGCTGATGGCACTGGAAGCAGAGAGGAGATGTCTCATTCAGAAGCTGGTCCTGATAATTGGAGGCATGAGGATGATGGCAGACCTGGCATCCCTTCGTTTCGATTGGTGAATGACGAACCCCCTGGGAAAAGCCCCCCTTCTCGGCTTCATGGCAGCGGTAACAGAGATCCGAATCCTCTTCCCTCACGAGACCCTTGTGGTCCGCCGTGTGTGGATCGTGGCAAACGAAGCAATCGTTCTGTTTCAGCGGCGTGTGCTGGAACTTCATGGTGGCAAGTTTTTCCAGATCTTCATGGCAGACGACACAGAGCTCTTTGCCTTTCCCCTGAAGGGCAACCTTCTGTTCCTCCGCTCCGAAAAGCAATCCAAAAGCTGCAGAAGATACCAGTATGGAGACGAAAAGAA
>JBFMGF010000077.1 GCA_040752675.1 Acidobacteriota bacterium | reverse complement strand
TTGCTTCAACAACTGGATGGCCTGTCGGCGTCGCTTCTCCAGTTGTTGGGGGGTTCCTTGGGGTCTCATACCCCCAATTATAGCTAAAAATATGAGAATGCTCCATTCTTTTTACGAAGCTCAATAATAATAATTTTATTTTCTAATAAAAGCAAGTAATCTCTTTTTTGACATATTATGCGGCTTGAGCGCGAACAGTTATAAAACATCTTGAATAATGGAGCGATTTCATATAATATCTAAAGTCATTCAGAGCAATCCAATAGATCAGCATGACACTGTGCACGAAGAGGGGAGCAGGGAAAGAAAATTTAGCGGTACATGGATAGGGTTCCTGTATGACGTCAAGAGCAAAGAAGCAGGCAAGAAAGAAATCGAAACTGGGCCAGACTATGAAAGAAAACATCTTTGAAAAGCTGACCGATGAGGAGCTGCTTGCCCTGTCAAGCATCTCGATGAAGAAAGAGGAAATCCGGGAGATCATCACGGAACTGGGAAAAGAATCAGGAGAGATCGACGCCTTCTTCAAGGACGAGCTGACCATGGTGGACCTCGTGAAGCTACTCGATAAGAACATCAGCCGGAAGCAGGTAGTTCAGCTCATCACCAGCGAGGACCCCGGACAGGAGATCAAGAAGATATTTAAATAGCTGCGCGACAATTTCACAATTAAATTTTATTTCGAAGCAGGGGGTTATCATGAGTAACAGGAATAGGCTGCTTCAACTTCTCAAAGAGAATTCTCTTCTTTTTGGAGATTTCACACTCACCTCCGGTAAGAAGAGCAGCTATTACTTCGACAGCAAGCTCACAACACTCCTTCCCGAGGGCTCCTATCTGGTTGCGAGGGAGATCCTGCGGATCATTGATGAGAACAAGATTCAAGCGGATGCCATCGGCGGATTGACGCTGGGCGCCGATCCCATCGTCTCCGCCGTAGCAGCGGTCAGCTTCATGGAGAAAAAGCCCCTGCCTGCCTTCATCGTGAGGAAGGATCCAAAGGGACACGGTTCCAGGCGCCGGATCGAGGGAAATGTCAGGGACAACGCAAAGGTCATCATTGTTGATGATGTGGTCACGACGGCTGGCTCCACGCTGTCCGCCATCGAGGCGGCGAAAGAGGCAGGCTTTGAAATCGTGGCGGTCATCTGCCTCGTGGATAGGGAAGAAGGAGGGGCGGTACTCCTGAAACCTTACAACTTCTACCCCATCTTTCGCCGCTCCGAGATTCTCCCCTCCTGAATGATTTAGCGAAGCGATCCGCGGTCTATTTTTTTCGATAAAAGCCAGAGATGGTTTCGACGATCATCTCCTGACTCTGCACCGGAAGGCGGGGGTAGATGGGAAGAGAGAGCGCTTCATGTGCCGCCCTCTCCGAGTTCGGGAAATCGTTCTCCCGGTAGCCCAGATACTTGAAGCATTCCTGAAGATGGAGGGGGATGGGGTAGTAGATCTCCGTGGAAATCTTCTTTGAGCCGAGATGATCCCGCAATTGGTCCCTCTCCTTCGCCATGAGTGTGTATTGATTGAAGATGTGGGACGATTTCTGAAAGCGTGCTGGAATAGTTATGAAACCATCCTCGATAAGCCCGGTTTGCCTGAAGAGAGCATCGTAGCGGTCTGCATTCTCCCTTCTCTCACGGGACCAGCGGTCGAGGTATTTCAGCTTTACGTCAAGGACCACAGCCTGGATGGCGTCGAGTCGGCTGTTCCATCCTATCATCTTATGAAAATATTTTTTCGCGCTCCCGTGCACACGCAGCAGCTTCATTTTCCCGGCCAGTAAATCGTCATCGGTGACCATCATCCCGCCATCGCCGAATCCACCCAGGTTTTTCGTCGGGAAGAAGGAGAAGCACCCGGCTGTGCCCAGAGTTCCAGCCTTCTTCCAGTTACCGCTCTTCTCAACGAGATATTTACTTCCCAGTGCCTGCGCGGCATCCTCTATCACTAGGAGATCTCTGCGCTTTGCAATCTCCAGGATGGCATCCATATCGGCCATCTGTCCGAATAGATGAACCGGGAGGACAGCTTTTGTCCTGGAGGTGACGGCTCGCTCGATCCGGTAGGGGTCGATGTTGAAGGAAGCAGGCTCAATATCCACGAAAACGGGTTTTCCCCCCACTTTGGTTATGGAGCTGGCAGTGGAAAAAAAAGTGAAGGGGGTTGTGATGACTTCGTCTCCCTCTCCGATTCCTGTGGCGGCCAGGGAAATGATGAGGGCATCCGTTCCGGAAGCGCACCCCACCGCATGTTTCACCTGGCAATAAGCAGCGACGTTGTACTCGAACTCTTCTACTCTCGGCCCCAGGATGAAGTGCTGGCTATCAATGACCCCTTCTATTGCCTTGAATATCTCTTCTCTTATCTCGCCGAATTGCGCCTTGAGATCGACGAAATCTATTTTTACCACCTCTTCTCCCTTCCATTTCTTAT
>JBFMGF010000076.1 GCA_040752675.1 Acidobacteriota bacterium | reverse complement strand
CGTTCAGCTCCACGAAAATCCAGACAGATAACAGAAACGACAGAAATACCGCCCCGCACGCTATGTACCCCACCCATCTCTTCGGTATCTGCCTCCTCCCCAAGAGCCCGTTGATCAGGAACCCTATAAATGGAAACAGGATTATCAAATATGCAAACTTCAGCATCTGTCTACCACTTCATCAGATTGATTTCGTCAACGTTGACCGTCTCTTTATTCCGGAACAGCGCGATGATGATGGCAAGGCCAACGGCCACTTCACCGGCGGCGACGCATATGACGAATACTGAAAAGATCTGGCCGGTCAAATCGGGCAAGAATCTTGAAAATCCGATGAGGTTGATGTTGGCTGCGTTCAGCATCAACTCGATGGACATGAAGATGATGATCGCATTCCTCCTGACGAGGACCCCTATTACCCCCAGGGCGAAGAGAAGGGCACTGAATATAAGAATGTGAGTCGAAGTCAGTGTCGTCAACATATCATATCCTGTATTTCGCAAGGACCACGGCACCGATCATTGCGACGAGGAGAAGGACTGATGCAACCTCGAAGGGAAGCAGGTAATACATGTACAGCCCTACTCCAACAGTTTCCAGATTCCCCCCATCCCCATTAAGAACACTGGTATCCTGCGGCTCCGTAGATGTAAACGGGTTAATGAAAAAGATGAAGATGAGAGAAGAAGCAAGGAGCAGGGCGAGGAGGATCGATATCAGAACATGAAATTTCCTGAACCCGCTCATCCCAGTCTTTTGTTCTCCCATAGTAACAAGCATTATGACAAAGAGAAAGAGGACCATGATCCCGCCGGCATATACCAGTACCTGGACGGCTGCAAGGAATTCGGCGTTAAGGAGGACGAAGATGCCTGCGACGGCCAGGAATGTGATGATCAGAAAGATTGCGGAATGCACCGGATTCTTCATCAGAATGACCATGAGCCCCGAGAGCAGGGTGACGGCCGCCAGCAGATAGAAAAATAAAACGTGATAGTCCATCGTCTCTCTTACTTTTTATATTCCCTCTTTTCGTGACCGCTGTATAACCTGTCCTTCTCCGTGATGAACTTTTCCCTCGTGTAAGAGGCAAGCTCATAATCGTGCGACATGTAGATTGCCGAAATCGGTTTCGTCGGGCACGGATCGACGCAGAGCCCGCAGAGACAACACCGCTCATAGTCGATTATGAAGATCTTTGGCTGCTTTCCCTTCCCCGATGCTCTCGTCTCAGCCACAACGGTGATGCAGTTATCGGGACAGGCCTCGGCACAGTTTCCGCAGGCGACGCAGAGTTCTTCAGCAGTCTCCGGGTGCATCCGCAGCCTCGGAACCCCCCGGAACCTTTCCTTCAGAACCAGCCTCTCCTTCGGGTACTCTACGGTCGTATGTGGCCGGAACTGGTTCTTGAGCGTGACCATGAGACCCTTGAACAGTTCGATGAGGAATATCCTCTTCAGGAAGCTCAGCTTTTTTCTCTTCTCTATGTGCATCCTAAAAACTCTTCAGCAGGATAATGACCGCTCCAGTCGCGAGGACATTGACTATGGAAAGAGGAATGAGCCATTTCCATCCGAGAGCCATCAACCTGTCGTAACGATATCTCGGGAAGGTTGCTCTCAGCCACAGGTAGAGGTATATGATGAAGAATGTCTTCGTCGCGAACCAGAAGATCCCGGTGGTCATGGATCCGAAAGGGCCCAAGAATGGGAAGAAATTTTCGAGAGACGGAGTCACCGTACCCAGGAACGGTATCCACCGCTGGAAGACGCTGGTCGGAGGAAGCCATCCACCGAGGAAAAGAGTCGTCACGATAGCCCCGACGACGATCATGTTTATGTACTCCGCGAGGAAGAAGAAGGCGAACTTCATCCCGCTGTATTCGGTATGGAACCCCGCGACGAGCTCATTTTCAGCCTCGGGAAGATCGAAAGGAGTTCTGTTCGTCTCGGCAACCCCGCTGACAAAGTAGATGAAGAGTCCCACGATCTGGGGTATGAAAAACCAGAATCCGAGATTTTTCTGGGCTTCCACGATACCGACCATGCTTGCCGTTTGTGAGATCATCAGCACGCCTATGATGGAAAATCCGAGCGGAACCTCGTAGCTTACCATCTGAGCAGCGCTTCGCAGACCGCCTAGCATCGGATACTTGCTGTTCGATGCCCAGCCCCCGAGGACGATCCCGAAGACGCCGAGCGAAGAAATGGCAAGAAGGTACAGGAGGCCTACATTCACGTCACTCAGATAGGGACGGATCTTTATCCCAAAGATCTCGACGGGCTGGCCCGCAAAGGGGATGACGGCAAATGCGGCAATGGCTGGAAAAACAGCCAGGATCGGGGCTAGGGCAAATACGAATTTATCGGCATTTTTCGGAGTGATGTCTTCCTTGATGAGAAGCTTGATGACGTCTGCTATGGGCTGAAGGAGACCGTGCGGTCCCACTCTCCTCGGACCCAGCCTTACCTGCATGAAGGCGATGACCTTCCTCTCCAGAAGCGTGAGATAAGCGACAATGAGGAGAACGATGAGAAGGACGGCTACTCCCTGCACGGCTGGAATCCCAACGCTGATCAGCAGATTCTTCAACATCGCATCACCTGTCCACGCACCCCAGAACGACGTCAAGCGTACCTATGATGGCGACGATATCGGCTACGAGATGCCCTTCGACCAATCTTGGAAGCGACTGAAGGTTGACGAAATTAGGAGAACGGAACCTCACACGGTAAGGTTTCTCAGAACCATCGCTGATGAGGTAGAAACCCATCTCTCCCCTTGGCCCTTCTACAGAATGGTAGGCTTCTCCTTTCGGTGGTTTTATCCTTCTCGGCACCTTGGCTCTTATCTCGCCATCGGGAAGATGATCAAGAGCCTGAAGGATGATCCTGCGGCTCTGTCTCATCTCCTCGAGCCTGATGAGGTACCGGTCATATGTATCGCCGTTTTTCCCGATCGGGACATCGAAATCAAAATCACGGTAGGTGGCGTAAGGGTAAGCCTTCCTGATGTCCCATTTTACGCCGGATCCCCTCAGCATGGGACCGCTCAGTCCCATGTTGATGGCATCCTCGGCAGATATTACACCGATTCCAATCGTCCTCTGCAGCCAGATTCTGTTGATCGTGAGGAGGTCTTCATACTCTTTCATCCGCGAGGGGAAGAGCTCGCAGAACTTCCTGCACTCTTCCACCCATCCTTCCGGCAGATCCTGGTAGAGGCCGCCGATCCTGACCGCGTTGTAGGTCAGCCTTGCCCCGCAGAACGATTCGAAGAGATCCAGGATCTCTTCCCTCTCCCTGAAGCAGTAGAGGAAGACAGACATGGCACCGATGTCAAGCGCATGAGTCGCCAGCCATACGAGGTGGCTTGCGATCCTCTGGAGTTCTGCAAGGATAACCCTGATGTAGTTTGCTCTTGGCGGAACCTCTATCCCCAGCAGCTTTTCGACGGCCCCTATGTACCCAAGATTCTCCGAAAAAGATGCGACGTAATCTAGCCGGTCGGTAAGTGGCGTAATCTGAACGTACGTCTTACTTTCGCTGAGCTTCTCTATTCCTCTGTGGAGGTAGCCGATGACAGGCTTGGAATCGACGACGGTCTCCCCGTCCAGCCTCAACAGGAGCCGCAGGACACCATGAGTGCTCGGATGCTGGGGACCCATGTTGATGACCATTTCAGTCGTTCGAAACATTGGACGATCACCTGTATCTGATATGGTCGTCCGCTCTTCCTTCCAGTGGGAAATCCTTCCGGAGAGGGTGACCTTCAAAATTCTCAGGGGTCAGTATCCTTTCGAGGGCTGGATGGTCTGAGAAGAAGATTCCGACCAGATCGTAGGTCTCGCGCTCATGCCAGTTGGCAGTCTTCCATACAGTTGTGACAGATGGAGCCGATTCCCCTTCTGCGACGGAGATCTTGAGCGTCAACCTGTGATTCTTCTTTATGGAATAAATGTGATAGACCAGATCGAAGCGTTTCTCCCTGTTGGGATAATCAATTCCGCTTATGCAGGATAGATAATCCATCTCGAGTTCTGAGTCTTCCTTCAGGAAGGAACAGATATCGAGGAATTTTTCCTTCGGGACTCGAATGATGACTTCACCGGCATAATAGGAGACCTCTTCGATACTTTCAGGAAACCGCTCACTCAATTTCTGAAGAGGAAGGGAAGGAACTTCGCGTCTCAACTTCTCTTCATCAAAGTCCGGTTTCTTTGGAGGAGGCGCTGTTTTTTTCTCTGGAGGCTTCTTTTCGTCTCCCACCCCTGGCGGGATATTCTTATTGTCTTCCGCTGCCATCATCACGCACTTTTCTTCTTTGCTATGGTCATGGAATCAATCTTATCCTGGAGCATCATGAGCCCGTAGAGCAGCGCTTCAGGTCTTGGCGGACAGCCCGGGATGTAGACATCAACTGGGACCAGACGATCAACCCCCTGGACGACACTGTAAGTGTTGAACGGGCCCCCTGAAGTAGCACATGCTCCCATGGCGATTACCCACTTCGGCTCTGGCATCTGATCGTAGAGCCTCTTCACAATTGGAGCAATCTTTTCCGTCACAGTCCCAGCCACGATCATCAGGTCGGACTGTCTTGGAGAAGCTCTGAATATCCCCATTCCGAAACGGTCGATGTCGAACCGGGAAGCGCCGGTGGCCATCATCTCGATTGCGCAGCAGGCAAGACCAAATGTCATCGGCCATAGAGCCGATTTTCTCGCCCAGTTAAAGACAGAGTCAACGGTCGTTATTAAAATGTTTGGACTGAACCTTCCCTCTATCAGACCCATTCAAGGGCTCCCTTCTTCCATGCGTAGAAATATCCAATGAGCAGTATGATGAGGAATATTCCCATCTCGATCAAACCGAACAATCTCAGGAAATGATATTTGACCGCCCACGGGAAGAGGAATATGGTCTCCACGTCGAAGACAACGAAGAGAACGGAGATGATGTAATACCTGACGGAATATCTATCCCTGGCCTGCTCTCTCGTCTCGATCCCACATTCATATGGTTCAAGCTTGATCTCGCCTTCTTTACTGGCTCTTATGGCTTTGGCGAAGAGGAGGGTGACAACGGGAAATACAACGCCGATGACGAGAAGGATCAAAATGGGAAAATATTCATACATCTTCCTTTTCTGTTTTCCTCCATTCTCTTTAAATTGAATGAATTGCTTTCTAAATGGCGTGAAAATTTAGCATAATGCCCCATGAGTGTCAAGAAAATGTCATAGCGAAGCAATTCATTCAATTCTGTCATTTCGAGAGATTCTGGGAAAAAGATCGAACCATGGCGACAGAGGTTATTCAGGAAACTGACTTTTTTCCTCTATCCTAACAGTAACCCGATGGCAACCAGAACAGGAGTGACAACATTGATGATCACATTCAAGATCATATATGGAATGAGTCTCTTTGTTTCTTCACCATGACGATAGGCACCGATAAAGGCGGGAATAGCGATGACAAGCGTAAGCAACCCTATAAGGCTGATATGCGGTAGATAGCCCAGGATGACTCCAAGGACAATAGACAGATAAGCCATGAGAAGGAATGCGCCATAAATCAAGCTGCTCCTCCGGCTGCCGAGGATTATGGGAAAATTTCTTCTGCCCACGCTTCGATCCGCCTCGATATCCGGAAACTGATTCAAGAGCAGCAGGTCATTGACCAGGAAGAAGGGCACCAGCGATGCGATGAATGCCGTCCACGAGTATCGGCCTGTAAGAACGAAATCTGTGCCCATGACCATCAGTGTCCCGAAACCCAATCCGGGTGAAATTAAACTCAGAAACGGATTGTGGACAAACCAGGGGGTATAGGCAGCTATGACCAGAAGTCCGAGAACACCCAGCGGCAGAAGGGATAAACCTCTCACATAGATAAAGTACAAGCCTATCAAGCCTGTGATGGCAAAGGCAATGAGCGCGGTAATCAGAGCCAGACGTGCGAATTCGGGCTTCTCAAGTAATGTACCGCTACCGCCGCTGAATGGGGTGCGCGTGGTTCTCGCGTCCAGACCGCTTTTGAAATCAAAGTACTCATTGAAGGCATTCACGCTGATATGGGCAGAAATCGCTCCGATGAGCGCCAGAAGAAAATAAAGACCACTCACCTTCTCAGTTGACCAGACTGCCGTACCGAGCCCCAACAAAACACAGGCAGGAGTTATGATCAAAAATGGAAGACGCATCGGTCCAAGTACATATTCCATATTCCTCACATTGATCTCCTTATATTATTATATGAAACCAAAAGTGTGCGCATATTATTCTCCTTGGCAGTGATCTGACAGACAGCATTCGTCTGTCGCTTTGAAGGATAAAAATTTGGTTTCTTCGTTCTTAAAGGAAATTTCTCTTCTTTGCTTGACATTCTAAATATTA
>JBFMGF010000075.1 GCA_040752675.1 Acidobacteriota bacterium | reverse complement strand
GAATCCATTAACGAGCAGCAGAACGAGGAGGGATTGGACCCGGTAAGCCTGCGAAGCAGACTGATAGCGGATAACCTTATCAGGTTTACCGGCAATATCTTCCTGGCAGACTCATTAAGGGATACCGAGGATGACGAAGAGATATCCTCCAGGAACAGGAACCTTCTGGGCAGCCCATCTTTATTACATCTTCTGGAGGTGCAGGAATGCTTCATCAAGAGAAAGAGAAAGAGAGCCATGGCCATCCTCGGACTTCTCCCCCGGAACCATATTGAAGCATCTCTTTCCCTGGGCCGCTTCCTTAAACTCATAGAGAAGCTCAAGATTCTGCTGAAGAACGAGGAGACTTCCTCGGCATCGCGCAGGAAGACGCTATGGATCGATTCGGCTCTGAATACTGAGCTTGCAGGATTCATCCTTCAGAACTTCAGATCAGAGGTGGTCTCCATCGATTCAGGAAGTTGTAATGGTTACTATCTCAAATCCCCGTCAGGGGAGTTAATGCCGCTCTTCCCCTTCTTCATCGAGGTTGATGATGAGAAGATGGGACTCTTCGACTCCTTCTTCAACGATGAGGTCATTTATGTGGAAACGGAGACGGGGAAGTCCTGCCCCATAGAGAGTGAGGAAGTCCTTCAAAGTTTCGCAGAGTTCATGTTCAGGATAGGTCTCTATACGAAGGCTTCGGATCTCTTCAAGAAGGTGAGAACAAAAGAGGGAAGGGAAACTATTCTGGAGGGCGAAAGAGCCTGCGAGTGTGCTCTCAATGGATACCGGCTATATCAATCCGGTGATTTCGAAGGGGCGGTGAGAGAGTTCTCCAGGGCGGTCAGATTGAAACCGGAACTCTCTCAGATCTACATCCAGCTATCCCTCTCCTTGGCCAAGTTGAATGAGATGGATGAAGCCATCTCCGTTCTGCGCAGACTCGTCGAGAGGAACCCGTTCCTTGGGCGTGGTCACGAGCTCATGGGGGACATGTACCATGATAAAGGGGATTTCATCTCCGCTGAGGCAAAGTATATGGAGGCCCTGAGACTCGATCCTGGCAGCCGCTCGCTTCAGAGGAAGCTCGAAAAAGCCAGAGAGAAGGCTTCCAGGAGGCCTTCATTCAAATCTGAAGAGGAATCCATTCAGCCGCAGCGGTCACTGAGAAAGATCGAGGAATTCATGGAGGACATGACGCAGCTCGCCGAGATGGGGAAATATCATCCCGCCATCGAGAGGGAAGATGAGATAAGAAAAATCATCCACATCCTGAACTGCAGCACCAAGAACAACCCGCTTCTCATCGGCGAGCCCGGGGTCGGGAAGACGGCTATTGTGGAGGGTCTGGTTCTAAAAGCCATAAAAGGGGAGCTTCCTTCCCATCTGGCACGAAAACGGTTCTACCTCATGAATGTGGCTACCCTGCTGGCCGGAACAAAGTATCGGGGGCAGTTCGAGGAGAGGATCCTTGACCTCCTCAAGGAGATCAAGAGCGAGAACTGCATCGTCTTCATAGACAACATCCACAACATCATCAGCTCCGGGCTTACGAGGGGTGGAAGCCTGGACACGTCCGCTCTTCTGAAGCCAGCTCTCATCAAGGGAGATTTGCAGGTAATCGGCGCGACGACGTACGACGAATATCAGAACAACATCGAGAAGGACCTCTCCCTGTCCAGGTGTTTCCAGAGGGTCAATATTGCTGAGCCGAGCCCTGAATCTATCATTAGAATCCTGCTCTCCGTCATCCCCGCTTTCGAAGAGCATCATTCCGTCATTTTCAGCGAAAAGGCGGTCAGAAGCAGTGTCGAGCTGATCAGAAGATACGTCAAGGAAGGTTTCTTCCCCGACAAGGCCCTGGATATCCTCGACAGGGCTGCGGCTCTCGTTGCGACGCAGGTTAAGGAGTGCGCCCGTTTCGATTCCATAGTCAGCGAGAAGGAGATCCTGGAGGCTATCTCCGCCATCAGCGGAATTCCGCTTTCCAAGATTCAGGCGAGCGGGAGGGAGAACCTAGTCAACCTTGAAGCTACTCTGGGGAAGAGGGTCATCGGACAGGCGGAAGCGATTAAAGCAGTATCGAAGATAGTCAGGAGCTCCCTGCTCGGGTTTAAGCTCTACCCGCAGAGACCCAATGCCATCTTCCTTTTCGTGGGTCCAACCGGTGTGGGGAAAACGGAACTGTGCAAAGCCCTCACGGATGCTCTATTCGGGGACGAGGATAAGATGCTCCGGATCGACATGTCGGAGTACATGGAGAGGATAAGTTCAACGAGGCTCATCGGTTCCTCACCGGGATACGTCGGATACAGCGACCAGAATCAGCTCACCGACAAGATCAGGCAGAATCCTTATACTGTAATCCTCCTCGATGAGATGGAAAAGGCTGACGTGCAGATGATCAACCTCTTCCTCCAGGTCTTCGATGCCGGAAGACTGACAGACGGAAGGGGAAGAACCGTTAACTTCAATTCCTCAATCATCATCATGACGAGCAACATCGGGACGGAGCTCTACTTCCGCCAGATGGCAGGTTACGGGGAAGGAAAGAGGCTAGTGGCGACGGTCTCTCGAAGCGAGATCACGAAAGAGGTCAGAAAGCATTTCTCTCCAGAGTTTCTCAACAGGATAGATGAAATAGTATTTTTCAAGACCCTGACCGCAGACGACGTCAAAAAGATTGCCATCCTTCAGCTGAAATCGCTTAACCAGAAGCTTCGGAGCGAGGGGAAGGTGCTCACCGTGACTGAAAAAGCGCTTGATATTATCTCCAGAGAGGGATACAGTTATGAATTCGGGGCAAGGAATCTCGGAAGGATTATAAGGGAGATGGTCCTCGACCGGGTGGCGCAAGCTTCGCTCGACGAGGAATGGGATACCGCTTCCAGAATCACTATCGATGAAGTGGATGGACATCTGAAGATCGAAATTTCATGAATGTAAAAAAGGATTCTTCAGGGAAGAGCTTTTTCAAGACGACCGCTGGGAAGTTCGTCCTCGCGGTAGTTGTCGCAGTCCTGATTATTCTCTCCTTCTTTGGCTATCAGCTATACTCGCTGTCCCATCCGGAGAAATCCGCGAATCAGAACGATCCGGGGAAGTTTCTCCTTCATTTTGAGGAGATTGATTTCAAGAGTGCAGATGGCATCTTGCTGTCCGGATGGTTCATACCCGGCGTGAAGAAAGGCCCTGTCCTGATCCTCTGCCACAAGCTCGGCTCTTCTAAATCCTCGCTCCTCAACATCGCCATTCCCCTTCAGATGGATGGATACAACATATTCCTTTTCGATTTCAGAAACAGCGGAGACAGCAAGGGGACAGCATCCTCTTTTGGCATTCTGGAAGCGCGAGATATCCTCGGAGCCGTTGACTATCTCATCACGAGGAACGACATCGATGCTAACAGGATCGGAATCCTCGGAGTGGAAATGGGAGCCTATGCCGCCGTTCTGGCAGCGTGCGAGAGAAAGAATATCAGAGCCATCGCCATGGATTCTCTCTATCCTGACCTGAAGTATTATTTTACAAGGAAGCTCTTCGGTGATTCGGAATTTGGAGGGAAGTATCTCTCTCCCATCCCTCTCTTCCTCTACTCTATCTACTTTGGAACGGAGCCGTCTGCCCAGAAGGCATCCAGTAAATTGAGAACCCTTCAGGATCGTGATCTTCTCTTCATCGTGGGAATGGGCGACAGGAAGATGATGAACAGCACGAGGGCGATATACGGGTCTCTCAGGGAGACTATAGACAGCGAAAAGAACCTGATCGAGCTGCCCAGCTCGGAATCGGCAGAGCTTTATGGAGAGGATAAGAAGAATTACGATGAGAAGGTTCTGAGCTTCTTTCAGACCTATCTTCCCATCAAGAAATAATCACACCTGGCCTTTCAGGCGGCGCACCGAGCGCACTTTTCCTGGCGGCTAAGGGATGCTTTTTTCAAGTTCTGGTAAATGGTTTCCCATCTGTGCATAAATGAGGGCCAGCTCATGATGCGCGGGAATGTAGTCAGGTTTTTCTTTGAGGACCCTTCTGTACATCTCTGCAGAAGCGTTCAAAAAGCCTGTAAGGTGAAGGAAATACGCCTGGTTCAAGGTCTCAACGGGGATCATCTTATTCTGAAAGCTCTCCAGGAATTTCTGCAATCCGAGGAAGCATCGGTCAAATGGATGAACGAGAAGACCTTCATAACCCTTTGAAGGGAAACTGATTTCAGGTAGTGGCACTTCTTCCATTCCAAGATATTTTCTTTCAGGAAACGGAGGAAGAGTCCTACCGAATCTATCGATAAGTTCTCCGTTCCTCCCGGAGTCCTTCAGAAAGATGGTCGAATTGGGATCGAGATAGACCATCTTCCATTGTCCTGAATTCGATAGGTCGGCAATAAGTCTGGCCGTGTCGTTAGCGGGGTATTTCAGAAGAGTGAATTCAACATCGTACCGCTCGGCTAGCTCTTTCCACTTTCTGAAATCCCCGGCGGCTTCCATGTGGATTCTGTCGAATGCGGGATCGATGTACCGTCCATCGGTGAAGACACGGTACCCGGGATAGAGCACCCAGATCAAATATCCACCCGATTCGAAGTTGTTATACATGTTTCCCTGAATTCCATGCTCCTG
Source organism: Acidobacteriota bacterium (assembly GCA_040752675.1). Lineage (NCBI taxonomy): Bacteria > Pseudomonadati > Acidobacteriota > Acidobacteriota bacterium. The sequence goes on along the minus strand of JBFMGF010000075.1, from coordinate 13,931 downwards.
AACGAACCGGGCTCCCCCTGCAGGAAAGGGAAATTTGCTGATCCCGAAGCCTGCTTCGAGTGGCATACTGTGCCTGATGTAATATCTGTTCGAGAAAGAATCGAAAATGGAGAAGATCAATAAAAACAGGAAGAGAAGAATGAACGGATAGAGCAAGACTGGAATCTTCCTTCCATATAATGACCTGAGCTTGCATAGGAGAGTGTTCTTGCATGGCACAACATTCGAGGAGAAGGAAGCAAGTGATTCGCCGAGATTATGAGCCGCAATAGCGGCAGCCAAGAGCGAAAATATAGAGACATTCCTGATTGCAAAGGCCGAGAGAAGTAAAGATCCTGAGAAGACGAAGAAGAGAGCGGGAGAGAACTTTCTAATGTTCAGCACGAAACTGGTAAATCCCGCAATAGCCATGAAGAGATAGAACCTGAGGAACGTGTGGTGATATTTTGAAGCCATTTCAGAAAAGGTTGGAAGCCATTCCTGGATTGATATAGGCTGTGATCCTCCCCGGTAAGGAGAGGCGAATTCAAGGAAGGATCCAACATAGGTAGAGTGAAGAGAGTAGATTCTGATCCCATAAGGGTTGACGAGAGTGGCCATGATTGAGAAGATGAAGACGATCAGCAGGATGATGACTTTCTTGCGAGGAGTTTTATCCTCGCGATCTTCTTTCCCGTCGTAAAATAACGACGGCATGAACCATTCCAAAATTTCTCCTGCCAGGAAGGCCAGAATCATCAGCGGTCCAAGGACGAAGCTCCCGTGCATATTGCTCCACAGCACCTGGACGAGGGGAATCTGATAAACCTTTCTCTTGTGGAATTTGAATGAATAGAGGATGCAGAAGAAGATTACCGTAAAGAGAAGGGTGAAGATATCCGGTCTCGGAAGAAAACGGTCCTTTGAGGCGTAGATGGCAAAATAGAGAAACGGCAGGATGAAAATGATGAATTCTCGTCGCAGTCCGATCCGGTAGAGGGAATACAGGCTATAAATAACAACGCCTGCCGTGAGGATCTGGATAGCAACTAGACCAAGCAACTTGAAGACAGCATAGAAGAGAATCTGCGAAAGCCAGTGGACATCGATCCATTCCTTGCCTTCAGCCGTGAGCGAGAAGAAGTCGCTGTATGGGATTCGGAACTCTTTCCATATATATTCCCCAGTCTTGAGATGCCACCAGATATCGTAGTCGAAGATCTTAGTGATTGAAAAGGAGAGAGCAAGAAGCACGATGAGCAGAAGCAATACCCGCTCGATCCACCTGTTCAATTTGCTCATCTCCTCATTAAAATAAGCAATATATTTATACCAGCCTCTCGTTCAAATGAAAAGGATTTTTCAGATAAAATTGGTGGCATTCGATGCACCGTATTTTTCAAATCTGTTATAATTTTATCTCTATTTTGAAGGAAGTCAGGAAATGCTGAGAAAGATGATCCTGGTTGCCCTGATTATGACATTCATAGCCTTGTTTTTTATATCCTGTGCAGGGAGGGACGAGCCTCCAGAATCGCATCAAGCTGAAACAGCCGCAACTTCTGAGAAAGGCTCTGGAGCAGTAGATGTCATCGTCCTCATTACCGTTGACTCTCTCCGATATGACCATCTTGGCTGCTATGGAAATAAAAATATAAAGACACCCGCCATGGATGGGATTGCTTCCGAAGGGATCCTCTTTGAAAGATGCCTCACGCCAGTTCCCCAGAACCTCCCGGCGCATTCAGCAATCATGACCGGACTCTATCCTGAGAAAACCGGGGTCTTTGACGACGCCGTCTTCAAGCTTCCCGAGAAGTTTAAGACTCTGGCCGAGAGATTAAAAGAGCATGGCTATGTTACGGCTGCGTTCATCGGTTCTGCTGTCCTTGACAGGAGATTCGGACTTGCCCAGGGGTTCGACCTCTATCATGATAATTTTGACAGTCTTCTGACCAATACGTCAGCCATCTTTTCAGAAAGAAAAGCGGGAGAAGTCGTTAGCCAGGTCCTGAGCTTCATGGAAGGCCAGCGGAAGGGGAAAAAACTCTTCCTGTGGATTCATCTGAATGACCCGAACTATCCTTTCTCTCCTCCCGATCCGTTTGAAAAAAGTTACAGAGGCGAGATCGAGTACTGTGACAGCCAGATCCGGAATCTAACTGCTTTTCTGAAGAGCAGCGGCAAATATGAGTCGTCGGCCATAATCCTGACTTCAGACCACGGCATCTCGCTTGGTCAGTTTAACGAGAAGAAATACGGGATTAATCTTTACGAGCCTTCCGTCAGGGTTCCGCTGATCATCAGAGTTCCAGAAAGCTTCGGCCAAAAATCGGCAAAAACACCAGGCAAAATTTCAGCAACCGTTGGACTCATCGATATTGCCCCCACAATTCTTGCCCTGGCAGGTGTGAATAAGGAAGAACCTTCGCTTGATGGTTATGATCTATCTGAATTGGTTACACCCGCAGCGGAATCGAAAGGAGAGGCGGCAGAGCGACGAATTCATTTTTTATCCTCTTATCACCAGTTCTTTGCCTTTGGGTGGAAGGTCCTGAGAGCGGCTGATGATGGAGAATGGAAGTATATAGATGGAAAGGGGTGTGAGCTTTACGGGATCTCAAGCGATTCGAAAGAAACAGAAAATCAACTTGAAAGGAACAGGGATGCTGCAGAGCGAATGAAGAGCCTCCTGCAAAATTTTGAGAAGAATCTAAGCCTCTATAAACAGGAGGACAACCGCCCTTTGTACAATTTTTCTACTACCAGAAATCTTTCGTACATCGGGTATTCCTGGTGTCCCGTCTCTTTCTTTGGCTCAGGAAGGAGCGGAAAATTCGATAGATTGCAGGAGATCGAAGATATCCTGGAGACTGCTCAACTGGGAGTGTTGAACAAAACGCCCGGGAAGACCCTCGCCGAGTTGAATAAGATTCTGGAGATCGATCCGGAAAACTATCTTTCCCTTCACTTCATTGCCTCGCTGCAGCTCTTTGGAGGAAGAGTAAAAATGGCAGCAAAGACTTTTTCTGAGATGGAGCGATCGTATCCCGATTGGCCTGAGACATACCATATGAGAGGGCATATGGAGATCGCCGATAAGGATTTCGAGAAGGCTCTTCAAACATTCGGCAGGGTGATCGGAATCGATCCGATGAATTCGGAAGCGCTCTACGATTCCGCCTGCATGCATTCTCTTCTGAACAGGAAGGAGAAGGCTCTGGAATTTCTTGATAGATCAATAGCGGCTGGATACGATGATTTCAGCCATATCCAGGAGGATCCTGATCTTACCAACATAAGAGATTCTGAAGAATACAAGACGATCCTTAACAGATATATGCGAAGGGAGAGCTATTAAAAGCGAATATTCTTGCTATAATATCAACGATTGTTGAATATTATCGGCGGGTGGTTTAAGCCAATCATCTTAAAAAACCTTTAAGATGCCGAGTTGATAAACGCAGTTGAATGGGGGTAAACGGGAAGGAGAGAAAATTATGGCAATAGATCTGAAGAAATTAATTCCCAAGAGAAGCAAGGATGCGGCATTCAGAGTCATCGATGGGCAGGCTATCGTTGTTCTTCCAGAAAAAAGCGAAGTCAAGATACTGAATGAAGTGGGTTCCAGAATCTGGCAGTTGATGGATGGAAATGTCTCCGTCGATGACATCTGCACAAAGATCTGCACCGAGTATGAGGTAAGCCGCGAGGCGGCATTATCCGATGTGATGAATTTCATAAAGCAGCTCGGAGATCAGGGAATGCTGGAAGATACCGCGACTCTCAACATCGAATCCGACATATGGAAGACAATAAACTAAGAAGAAGAAACCCGTATGTGGAGCTTATGGAGAAGGCATGGAGCCGGTGTCTTCCCGTGGCGGCCCACTTCGAACTGACCTTCCGGTGCAACCATGACTGCGTATTCTGCTATAACACCAGGGAAGACGAGGCAGGCAAGAAGGAGATGGATCTTTCCGATTACCGCAATGCCTTCAGAAAGGTCAAGGAACTCGAGGTTCTCTTCGTGACGCTGACCGGGGGAGAGCCCCTCTGCCGGAAGGATTTCTTCAAGATCGCCGAAGCGGCGAAAGAGGAGATGTTCGCCCTGAGGATATTCACTAATGGATACCTGATCGACGAAGAGACCGCCAGAAAGATTAGCTTGCTAAAACCCCTTGAAATAGAGATCAGCATCCATGGAGCCAGGAGCGAAACTCATGACAGGGTCACCAGGATAAAAGGTTCGTTCGAAAGGATGCTCAAGGCGGTGGAAGAGCTGAGAAAGCTGGGAGTCAAGGTAAACCTGAAGAGCCTGATCACCAGATTCAATCAGGAGGAACTCGAGGGGATAAGGGATATCGCCAGGGAAAGAGGATGCTCGATAAGCTTTGATCCGGTGGTGTCTCCGCGCGACAATGGAGAACTTTCCCCGCTGGAATACGCTCCTGATGCGGATCACCTTAAAAAGTTCTGGACCGAGATCTACCCCGGGCTCAAGAATTCCATTCTTGCCCCCCTTGTGGAGGATAACTGCACCTGGGCAGTCTGCGGGATAGGGAGAGCATCGCTGGCTATCGACCCTTACGGAGATATCTTTCCCTGCATCCAGTGGAGAGAGAAAATCACCAACATCAAGGAAGTGGCATCTCTCAAGGAAGTATGGCAAAATAGCCCGGTCCTGGGAAAGGTCAGGGACATCGCTGCGAGGATCAAGGAAGAGGTCCTTGATAAGGTCGAATTCGGGAACTTCTGTAGCTACTGTCCCGCCATGGCGGCGGCCAGCATGGGCGATCCCTTCAGGCTCTATCCGCAATCCCTTGAAAATGCAAGGAATCTTGCCCTTGCCTACCAGGGGGCTCAAAAGGCAAGAAAAAATAAAATTTAAAAAAATGCTTGCAAAATTGTTGACTTGACCGTATATGATTATCGTTAATGAAGGTATGGTAATGAAGAAGAAAGTCTATACGAAGCCGGAAATTCATTACGTTTCAAATTCTATCCAAAAACTCTAGGGGGAGGTAGTATGAAGAAGGTGTATGAAAAACCTGCTATAATTCACACAGAGAAGCTGGAGGCGAGGGCTGTTACCTGTGAGAAGTTGAGCGATGATACTTGTCCGGGAGGACCGATCGTTACATAGTAATTTCTGGACTACCGCCCTCGAGATGTAATGAAAAAGCTTTTAGCCGTCCTTTCATTTTGCGTTATATGTGCGGCGGGTGGAATCGGGGCTCCAGGTGATTTCTGGAGCCTTTTTTATGGCGATGAAGGTTTCAGATACAAATTCATCTCACCAACACCTTCTCTTGAAAGCAGCGCCGAATACACGAAGATTAAAATCGAATCATTTGGACTGACCGGCGATGAGGGTTACCCTCAGGTGCCGGTCAAGATTTTTAAGGCTGCCATCCCTGAAAATGCTGCCGTCTCACTGAAGATTGTCAACTCCCGTGTAGAGGAGTTGAAAGATCTTCGGATCCAACCCGTTCCTCACCACTCCTTAAAACGCCGACCGGAAGATGCTATCGAGAAAATTCAGTCTGGAATTGAATCTCCGGAGCCTGATACAGTTTACAGGGAAAATGTAGAAGCATATGCTTCCATCTCTCCTTATCCTCTCACGCCCGTCAGCCTTGGTAATACCGGCTACATCAGAAATCAGAAATATATAGAGATTATATTTTATCCAGTTCTCTACTATCCTGCCGAGAGGAAGGCGCTCCTATTCAGCGAGGTTGAGGTAGATATCGCTTTTGAGTATCTAGGAGAAACAACCACCGATACATCCCTGACATACACCGTCGAGCCGGCTTTTGAGAGAATTTACAGGGATAGCTTCATCAATTATGAGCAGGGTAAATCGTTCCGGATAGAGGGGCGGCAGAAAGAGAGCGGATCATCTTTTTTCCCATCAAGCGATCAGATGGCTGGATGGAGTGCCACACAATCACAGACAACCTCGTCGATCTACAAATTGAAGATAAGCAAGGATGGAATCTACCATCTGACCTACAGCTACATTCAGACTAATGCCAGTGGCCTCCTTGGTCAGGACCCGAGGACTTTCAAGTTGATGAACAGAGGAGTGGAGGTCCCGATCTATGTTGCCGGACAGGATGATGGAGTTTTCGACACCTTGGACTATATCGAGTTCTATGGCCAAGCGCTCGCAGATGAAGCGAAGACACTGTTAAACTACGACTATTCCGACCCTAACCCTGATATCTATCAGGATAACGACTTTACCGATACCAATGTCTATTTTCTGAGCGCGGAAGGTCCGGCCGTTGATAGGAAAAGAGTCACGACATTCGATGGCAACCCGGTTTCCGGCTATCCGGCACCGGATGATTTTTACGATACGGTCCACGTGGAAGTCATCGAAAGCGACGGCACGAACAACGATACGTATCTCCCACTGGGTGGGAACGACCCCTGGTACTGGGGGCCGAGGATACAATCCAGTGGAAGCCCCAATTACCAGGATGCAGACATCGGCATTCCAGGGCTTTCACCCTTCTCGCATACGGCGGAGCTTCGCGTCAGACTGAGGGGGACCACTTCTTACTCTCCCAATCCAGACCACACGACGATAGTCGGCGTCATAAGCGGTGGAAGCTACATCACCGATACGAAAGACACACAGTCCTGGGATGGCGAATCGATATTCACCCACGTCAAATCGTTCAATCAGTCCTATCTCTCCTCGACGACGAAGGTGCGCGTCGAAGCTACGACCGTTGCCGGAGTGACGCTGAACGAGGTCATCAGGGATTATATCGAGATCAACTATTACAGACTCCTTAAGGCAGAGAGCAACTCGCTCCCGTTCAATTACGACGATGGGGATTACCAGTACGACATCGACAATTTCACGAATTCAGCAGTTTCCATATACGAGATCACGGAAAAGCTGAGCGGAACCAACGTAGTATCCCCGGTGAGGATCATCAACCCGCTCGTCTCGGGGAGCGGAATTTACTCCGTCTCATTCCAGGTGACTGATGACCCAGACATTCCGCCTGGAGGCAAGAGATATTTCATCGTCTCCTCAGGTGCATCGCTCCTGACACCGGATAGCTGCGTGCTTGATACGGTTTCCGACCTGAAAGATACGACGAATCAGGCGGACATAATCGTCATCGGAACACCCGATACGATTGATAATTCTCCGGGAAGCCCCTTGGACAGTCTCCTGGATTCGAGGCTGGCCAACAGGGGACTGACCTCGAAGGTCGTAATGTTCGAAGATGTATGCGATGAGTTCAACAACGGACTCTTCGATCCCAATGCAATCCGGTACTTCCTGGATTATGCTTACAACAACTGGACGAGCCCGAAGCCATCCTATCTCTTCATCATAGGAGATGGCACATTCGATTATAAGAACAGGTACAGCCTCGCGGATTTCAAGAGCCTCGTCCCGACTCAGATCATGTTCCAGGTCAACTCAACGCTGGGCTATTACTCATCTGACAACTGGCTGGCTTGCTTCATCGGCACGGATCAGCTTCCTGACATCCATCTGGGAAGGATAAGCACAAGGTCTATCACAGAATCCAACGGAGTCTTCAACAAGATAAAGACCTATGAGGACAGCCCGCCGTCAGGAACCTGGAAGTCTCATGACCTCATGATTTCCGATGAAGGAAAGAATGGAGACCCAGCAGAGACGGAACATTTCGAGGCGGTCAACCAGCGGCAGATCGACAAATATTTGAGCAGCCCGCCTCATTCTTACACGAAGATATATTACGCTAAACCGCCATATAACGGGACAGATAACGCGCTATGCAAGCAGGATATCAAGAATGCCATAAACAGCGGCACGGTAATAACGAATTATGTGGGCCATGGCTCTTTCACGAGATGGTCCAACGATACAATCTTCACGACCGATGACGTGCCGACGCTGACAAATGGCAACATGCTTCCCTGGCTGACTGCATCGAACTGCCTTACGGCTGGCTTTCATCATGCCTACTGGACGACAACGACAGCGATAGGGGAGAAGTTCGTCAACGAGGATAACAAGGGAAGTATCGCGACATTCGCTCCTGCCGGACTCTCATACACCTTCATCGGTGAAGAGGTCATCAATTCCATCTTCGACGATATCTATGGACCTCACAAAGAAAGGGAAACGGCCATTATCACTTACAACGTCAGGGATCTTCTTTATGGCAATGGCTCCATTGTAGATCTGCAGGGATATACCTATCTCGGCGACCCTGTCCTCGACCTCGTGATTCCAAGGCCGGAACCACCCACGAATCCGGATGCAGTCGGAGGGAATCAGAAGGTTGATCTCACCTGGACGAGGAGCTCAGACGACCCCTACCCGAGTCCAGGATTTGGATACAATGTTTACCGGACGACTGATCTGACCAAAGAATACACCAAGGTCAATTCCTCGCTCATCTATGGAACATCTTACACAGACACGAGCGTCACGAACATGACGACATACTACTATGCTATCACGGCGGTGGATGCCGAAGGGTTTGAAAGCGCCTATTCAAATTTCAATACCGACTGCGCGATAGATGGTCCAGACTGCGTCAAGGCGACTCCTGAAAATCCAAATCCTCCTGCCAATCCCACCGGATTCGATGCGGTGGACCCTGAAACGGGAGGAAAGCTGAATCTCTCCTGGAACGCAAATTCAGAGACGGATCTGAAGGGTTACACCGTTTACTGGGGGACAAAGTCCCGATTTGCTCCTGACTTCCCCGGTTACTACGAAAATTCGAAATATGTTGGAAAAGTAACTTCTTACGTCCTGACCGGGCTTCAGAACGACGTCGTCTACTATCTCTGTGTCACGGCCAGTAACACATCCAATAAGGAAAGCGGTTATTCCAACGAGGATAGCGAGAAGCCGGACTATGTCCCCGGGATTAAGCCGCCCAAAGCCATTACGGATCTGATGGTCAAACGCTCCACAGTCAATCAGAACGACCTCGAACTGACCTGGTCGAAGCCGACGCAGGATATCTACGACGATCCCGAGACGATAAAAGAGTACAGGATTTACAGGAATACGGTTCCCAACTTCGTCCCCTCGGATTCGAACAGGATTGCGACGATCACGGACCCAAACACGACGAAATATACGGACCCAGGCGCATACTCCTCGGCGAGCAACTACTACTACCTGGTTCAATCCATCGATGCTGATGGGAACGCATCAGGGGTTGGAAGAGAAGTCCCGAATGGGATCGATGACATGACCGTCAAGAAATCACAGACGACGCCGGGGAATATCATCTTTACATGGTCGGCCGTGACGAATGACATCAACGGCAAAAAGACGATCATCGATCACTATCACCTGTACGGGCGTGGCACGAAGTTCAAGAGGTCCGATATCGAAAAAGGGCTCGTTCCTCTCATTCAGGATAACATCACCTCCACCACTCTGGAAATTACTCCCGCCGATGGCGACCAATATTACTCCATCCTCGCCGTGGACAACCGCGGCAACCTCAGCCCCTATTAAGAAGAAATATTCGAAATAATTCATTCAAAGCATTATAATTTCAAATAAAAGCTAACTAAGAATGTGAAAAGAGATGGCTTCGGATTAAGAGATTTTAAGTGGAAGAAGAAAAAGTTGAAAGTCTGATAAGGAGGGCGAAGAAAGGTGAGAGGGAAGCCTTCGATACACTTATTCAGATGAATGAAGGAAAAGTCCTGAGTGTCATCAGGTACATGGGAGTGCCCGCCACTGAAGTCGAGGATGTAGCTCAGGAAGCCTTCATCAGACTTTTCCGGTATATCAGGAGGTTCAGGAGCGGAGAGAAATTTTCGAGATGGCTGTACAGGATATCGGTGAATGCAGCTATAGACCATCTCAGAAAAGAGAGGATCAGGCCGATCCCTGTATCTGGGTTCGAGGAAGACCTGCTGGTGAAAATCGCTTCAGAAAATCCCGGGGCCGAAGAGGATATGCGGTTTGAGCAGTTGAAGAACCGATTAAAAGAGAAGCTCCTGGACCTAAGCGACCGCGAACGAGCCATTTTCGTCCTGAGAGATATTGAGGGGCTTTCAACGAAGGAGATTGCCCGCTCCCTGAAATTGAACTCCATAACGGTTCGCCGCCACTCCACCCTCGCCCGCAAGAAATTGATCGATCTCCTAAAGCTATAATTTGCTAATGTGCAAATTAGCACATCAGTGATTTAGTTCATATTATCTATTGTTGACCAGAAGTTTATATCTTCCACGAAGTGCAGGATATAAATGGGAAGTTTCGAAGCGGTTGCGACTATCTGCGACATGATATCCTGTCTATGCTTCAACTGATCGTTGATAAATGGTAGGCTTCCTATGAAATCCGCAATCAGAAGGCTCGGATCCCTTTTCTCTATGAAACACTCCTTGTCTCTTCTTATTCTATATAGCGAATGTAACGGGTATCTCCCGAAAACAGGATCTCCTTCTCTATATGTGTGAAGGTTTAGATAAGTCAGGATCGATAAAGTATTTGGCAGTTGCTCTTAAGATTTGAAACACAAGATCGAATTTTTGAGAAAAGTCATTTTCCACAAAACATGAATACCGCTTTTCCAAAAGAGATGCCCAAGATTCTTCAACACCAGATATTTTTATTCTAATACCGGAAAAGTTGAGGCTATAATCCATAGAGATAGCTGGAAATTCACAATTTTGAAAAAATTTTATATCGCTTGGAATAAGGCTCATCTTTCCCTAAGGCGACCTTCGGCCGCAACCAAAGACGTGCCTTTTGTCATCATGTTTAATGCATTATTTTGCAAGCAGTTACAAAGCACCTTCAAAAGATCTTCGCAAAATGAGAAGAAGTTTCAGCATAAGATATTAATTGCCATGCATATATTATAGCAACCTACTAAAAAGTTAGCGTAACTTTTTACCATTTAGGAGAATAGCAGGATCTCAATGCCATGCTGGGATTTGTACTTGAGCAATGTTCTGGAGCAAAATCGTACAATACCTTAATAGAGATAAGGTTCTCATTGACAGTGAAAGCTTTATATATTATCTTTTCATTGTAAATGAAAGCTTAATCTTAGGGATTATCATTAGATGGATAAAAAGCTCTTAAAAGAGATAGCGCTGGAGCAGAACAGGAGCCTGAATTCCCTGGATTTAGGCATCGAAAGAGAGAATTTGTCTCCAATGGCAACCTATTTTTCCATGCCACACACGGTTGTTATCTCTGGTATCAGGAGGGTCGGGAAATCAACATTGCTTGCCCAGATCATTAACCGTTTCTGCAAAGAAGGTCATTATTATCTTAACTTCGAAGATGAACGCCTAATAAAATTTGAAGTTGAGGATTTCAATAACCTGTACGAAATCTTTGTGGAACTTTTTGGAGAAAAACGAGTTTTCTTTTTCGATGAAATACAGAATGCGCCGAAATGGGAGATATTTGTCAGAAGAATGCAAGATAAGGGTTTTAAATTTTTTATCACTGGATCAAATGCTTCACTCTTGAGTAAAGAATTGGGAACAAGATTAACTGGCAGGAGCATCATCCAAGATCTCTATCCTTTTTCTTTTCGGGAATTTCTTCTTTTTCAAGGATATCAACCATCCAAAGATGCGCTTTCCTATACTTCCGAAAGGGGAATAATTAAGAAACACTTTAGCGAGTATTTAGAAAAAGGAGGAATGCCAGAATGCTTGAAGTATAAAGATCCAATCATATTAAAAAGAAGTTATGAAGATATCCTATACCGGGATATTGTAGCGAGACATGATATTAAAGAAATTAAAGCGCTGAGAGAATTGGGCCTTTATCTTTTGAGCAATATCACAGGCTTGGTTTCTTACAATAACCTGAAGAGAATTCTGCAGTTGGGCAGTGTCAACACTGTTAAGAATTATCTTGATTACATGGAAGACAGTTTCCTGCTCTTTACTATAAGTCGGTTTTCCTATTCTTTAAAGCAACAATTCGTTGCCCATAAGAAGATCTATTGCATAGATAATGGACTCATGGAATCCATTGCCTTTCAGTTTTCCAAGAACAGAGGAAGATTTTTAGAAAATGCGGTGTTTTTAGAACTTAAGCGAAAATTCAAAGAGATATACTATTACAAGACTTCCAATAACCTGGAAGTCGATTTCTTGATAAGAGAAGGGAAGAATATCATTTTTCTCATTCAAGTTTCAGGGAGCCTGGATCAGAAGGAGGTAAGAAAAAGGGAAATTAACGCCCTCGTTTCTGCCATGGATGAATTGAACCTGGATGAAGCCCTTATTCTTACGGAAGATAATGAAGAGAAGATTAAGATCAAAGACAAATTAATTTTGGTAATGCCCATCTATAAATGGTTGCTTGAAGATAAAACGAAATTATCTCATCATTGGATGTTTTAGCTCTCCTTTTGACCACCTTAATCTAACATGCCCGTTTCTCCATTTTCATCTGAAGCAGAACAATTTTAGAAATGACTTTTCTTGTATAACTCTAAAATTCCATTTCGATCTAAGAGAATCAAGTCCCCCTTTTTCAGCTCATTTTTTCCACTTTTCTGATGAGCACATTGTCTCCCGATTTAATAAAAGGGATAAAAAGATGCCCTTGAAACTCAAGATCCATTTCCCCTTTTGAAGAAATGAATCTTTTAAATAAAAATGGAGAGATGGCCATGCATATATTATAGCAACCTACCAAAAAGAATATTGCATTCTGGTTTCTTGAAGAAGGGAGATCGCATTGACAGAAATACCTTCATACTATATTTTTTAATTATTGAATGCGATGACAAAAGGCGAATCTTCATCATTAAAAAGGAAGCATTTCCTGAAACAATTGAGTGTTGTTCTGCTTTGTGCATTTCTCTTTCTTTTTCCGGTCCCGTCCTGCCATCCTCTCAAGATCAAGCCGATTGAGAAGATCATCCTGATTACGCTTGACACGACGAGAGCAGACCGGCTGGGATGCTACGGCTATAAGAGTATTAAGACACCAAATCTCGATAGGATTGCTGCCGAAGGGTTTCTCTTTGAGAATGCCACCTGCCAGGTTCCCATGACACTTCCCTCCCACGCCACGATCATGACAGGTCTTTATCCTCCGAGGCATGGTGTCAGAAATAACACAAATTTTGCGCTTGGTGAAAATGCTCAGACATTGGCTGAGCTTCTCAAGCAGAATGGATTCAAGACAGGAGCCGCAATCTCATCCTTCATGGTCCATTCTAAATTCGGGATGGCACAGGGCTTTGATGAATTCGATCAGAAGTTTTACATCATGCCGTTTGGAGAGCCCGAGGATTGGGCAGAGAGACGAGCTCAGGAGACTATCGACGCTACTATTGAGTGGTTTGGAAGGAATCATAATGAAGAAAAATTTTTCTATTGGTTGCATCTTTACGATCCACATCAGAAATACGATCCTCCGTACCCTTATGCTGACCAGTATGTAAACAACCCCTATGACGGCGAGATAGCATATATGGATGCAGAACTTGGAAGGTTCTTCGAATATCTCAAGAGGATTAAGTTATACGATAAAACATTATTCCTTATCATCGGAGATCATGGAGAAGCGTTCGGGGAGCATGGTGAATATGAACATCAGAACCTCATCTACGAATCAACGATGAGGATTCCCTTCATAATCAAAATGCCAGGCGCAAATAAACCAAAAAGAATAGAGGTGCCTGTTAGTACAGTAGATATGTTTTCTACCGTTCTCGATCTTGCGAATATGAAAATTGAAGGAAACCCTGATGGATCTTCTCTCGTTCCTCTTATGAAATGGGGAGGTTCAAAATGGACAGGGATATACTATATAGAAACTATGGCGCCTAACCTAATCTATGGCTGGAGTTCCCTCAAGGGAATTAGATCACTGGAATGGAAGTTCATTGAATCTTCCAGAAGCGAACTGTACAACTTGAGTGATGATCCGGGTGAAAATGAAAACCGCATCGATAAGAATCCTG
>JBFMGF010000074.1 GCA_040752675.1 Acidobacteriota bacterium | reverse complement strand
CCCTCTCTCCTCGCAGATAGCCTTCACCATAAAGTTTGGACCGTTCCCGATATAGGAGTTAGCTCCCATGAAAACTGCTCCTGTACTGACAGCTTTCAGCAGGATCTCGGGAACACCGACCACCGAGCCATGGAGCCCAAGCCCCTGAGCGAGGGATAGAAAGGTAAGATAGGTCGGGGCGTTATCCAGGAATGAAGATAGGCTCCCGGTCAGCCAGAAAAACTGCCATGGCTGCGTGATACCGAATTCTGCGCCTCTTGCCTTCAGGATCAAAAGGGCGGGAACCATCGTCGTGAATATACCGGCAAAGAGAACGGCTACTTCTACGATCGGATGAAACGTGAACTTGTTACTCTCGTGATACTCTTTCGGCGTCAGATTGTAAGCGAGGACTGCCATAAGAATCATGATTGCTTCTCTGATGGGAGTCTTGAGGAACACGGCGGCGATCACTCCAGCCAGAAGGATGAAATTCCTCTTGCCGTCGATGCTCAGAAGCTCACGAGATGCAAGATCCAGAAGAAGATCTTCCGTTTTTTCCTTTTTCCATGCCATCCTGTCGAAGATATAGAAGACGAGAAGGACGATGGATACTGCAAAGAGCCACTCCGGGATGAGGCGCAGCGTCCAGAAAAACGGCACACCACGCAGATAGCCCAGAAATAGCGGGGGGTCTCCAAGCGGCGTCAGAAGACCGCCGATGTTGCTCACGATGAAGATGAAAAAGACAGGGATATGGTAGGTGTACCTTCTTTCTGAATTGGTCTTCAGCAGAGGTCTTATCAGGACCATGCTTGCTCCGGTCGTCCCTATGAAATTCGCGAAGATGCTCCCGACAGCAAGGAAGATCGTGTTGACGAGAGGGGTCCCTCGTAGATCGCCACGGAGATATATCCCGCCTGAAATTGTAAAGAGGGAACCTAAAAGGACGATGAAAGAGAAATATTCCAGTCCGACGTGGATCAGTTCATGGTAATCCAGAAAAGCAATATAGATTCCCATGGGAATGGAAATGATGGCAGTGATGATCGCCTTATTCCTGTTCTTTTCCCAGATGTGGCCATGTGTCAGAGGCGTTATTGCGAGGGTTAGAAGCATGATGATGAATGGAAGCACCGTCCACAGGGGTAGTGACAAGCCAAGCTCTTGCTCCTTTTGCAAAGCATCCACTTCACTGCCAAATGAAAGGGAGCCGAATAAGATAAGCATGACTGCTACAGGGAAAATCCTTTTCGCTTTCATCTTTTAAAATGAACTTTCTTCAATAGTCGCAATATTGTAACACCAAAAAGTCAGATGTGAAAATTCGCACGATGAATCAAAATCCTTAAGCCTGGTGGGTCTATCGGGAGTCGTGGACAATCTTTCCGGAGACGATGGTCATGACTGGAGCACCCTTCAGTTTCAAGCCATTGAAGGGTGTGTTTCGACTCTTCGACTTCAGCTTTTTCACATCTACGGTCACCGTTTTCTTGATGTCTAGGATGGTTATATCGGCATCCTCACCCTTCGATAAAATCCCCTTTTTAATATTCAAGATCCTAGCAGGGTTGAGAGACATGAGTTCCACGAGCCTGGAAAGATTGATGATCCTCGTATGCACGAGTCTATCGAGAGCGAGAGAGACAGCGGTCTCGAGTCCAATTATGCCGAAGGGAGCCTGGCTGAACTCAACGTTCTTCTCGATGGAGTTATGCGGAGCATGATCCGTTGCAATGCAATCGATGGTCCCATCCTTTAGCCCCTCGAGGACCGCTTTTCTGTCCCCTTCCGAGCGGAGAGGCGGATTCATCTTTGTATTGGTGTCATACCCCATGACTGCTGCGTCAGTCAAAGTGAAGTGATGCGGAGTGACTTCGCAGGTCACGTGAGCGCCTCTCTTCTTGGCTTCTCTCACCATGTTCACGCATCCTTTCGTACTCACATGCGCGATATGGAGTTTCCCTTTCACCATTTCGGCAAGGAGTATGTCTCTGATAGCCATGACATCCTCAGCAAGGAACGGCATCCCCTTGAGGCCCAGAATGGTCGAGTAGTATCCCTCATTCATGACTCCTCCGTCGCTGAGGTTCGGATCTTCGCAGTGATCGATGATCGGTATGCCAAACATCTTTGTATATTCCAGCGCTTTTCTCATTATGAGCCCCGATGCAACGCAATTTCCATCGTCAGAGACGGCGACGACGCCGCTCTCCACCAGGTCCCCGATCTGGGCAAGCTCCTCTCCTTCCCTTGCCTTTGTGATGCATCCAATGGGATACACATTCACGATGGCTGATTTCTTCGCCTGCGACAGGATATATTCGGTAACGGCCTGGTCATCGTTAACGGGCTCCGTGTTCGGCATGCATGCAACCCCCGTGAAACCTCCTGCCGCAGCGGCTTTCGTCCCCGTTTCGATCGTCTCTTCATCCTCTCTACCCGGCTCCCTCAGATGGACGTGCATGTCGATGAATCCGGGAGCCACTACGAGCCCTGCAAGGTCAATCGTTTCGATCCCTTTTTCGGAGATCCTTGGCTTGATCTCGGATATCTTTCCATCTTCGATGATGATATCCAGCGTATCGTCAATCTTGTTAGCCGGGTCTATCACTCTTCCATTCTTAAGCAGCATTTTCATCTTTTCCTCCTCCTGCAAGAAGATAGAGAACAGCCATTCTGACAGCCACTCCGTTGGCAACCTGTTCCAGGATGACAGAATAGGGACCGTCCGCAACTTCGCTGGCGATTTCCACTCCTCTGTTCATCGGCCCCGGATGCATTATGATGACATCGGGCTTCGCCCTTCTCACTCTCTCTTCCGTCAGACCGAAGAGACTGAAATATTCCCTCGTGGAGGGGAAGTATCCTTTCCTCTGCCTTTCCATCTGGATCCTCAGCATCATTATTACATCCGCTCCCTCTGCTGCATCGTCGGTGCTGTATCTGACTTCGACGCCAGTTTTTTCAATCTCCACAGGCATGAGCGTAGAGGGGCCGGCAATGACTACATCGGCTCCCATCTTTTTGAGAAGGAAGATGTTCGAGCGGACGACACGGCTGTGCGTGATGTCGCCGATGATGGCCACTCTCAACCCCTTGATCTTTCCTTTCTTCTGCCGGATAGTGTATGCATCGAGAAGCGCCTGGGTCGGATGCTCGTGCGGACCATCGCCGGCGTTTATGATCGAAGAGTTGCATATCTTCGCCAGCATGTGAGGGGAACCCGGTTCTGAATGACGTATGACTATGAAGTCGGGAGCCATTGCCTCAAGATTCAGCGTCGTATCGATCAGGGTCTCCCCTTTCAGGATGCTGCTCGTGGCGGAGGCAAAGTTGAGAGAATCCGCCGTCAGCCTCTTTTCCGCTATCTCAAAAGAGGAGCGGGTCCTCGTGCTGGGCTCCAGGAAGAAATTGATGACCGTTTTCCCTCTAAGGGTTGGAACTTTCTTGATGTCCCTCTGGGAGATCTCCGCCATGGAGTCCGCCGTGTCGAGAATGAGATTGATCTCTTCCTTAGAGATATCTTCGATACCGAGCAGATGTTTGCTCTTCAGTTTCATGGATACTCTCCCTTTTTAAAATGAGTCGATGATATTTACTGGCGCGGGACGGCTTTTCCCTTTTTCGCCTTCTTTTCCGTCTCGATCTTCCTGATGAGGACCTCATCGGTTCCGTCCATTTCCTTAAGGCGGACATCGACCATCTCATGGAGCGATGTCGGGAGGTTCTTTCCAACGTAATCGGCTCTGATGGGGAGTTCACGATGTCCCCTGTCGATGAGAACGGCCAGTTGAATGATCTGCGGCCTTCCGAGATCGATCAGAGCATCGAGCGCCGCGCGTATAGTCCGCCCCGTGAAGAGGACATCATCAACCAGTACAATCTTTTTCCCATCCACCTGGAACGGAATCTCCGTCTTTCTGAGTACCGGGCGATCGCTTATCATGCTCAGGTCATCACGGTAGAGGTTGATGTCAAGGATTCCAACGTCCACATTTTTCCCCTCAATGTCTTTGATCTTATCGGCAAGCCGCCTGGCGAGAGGGACTCCCCTCGTCCTGATCCCGATCACGGCAAGGTTCTCAACCGATTTGTTCCTTTCCAGTATTTCATGGGCCATCCGGGTCATCACCCTGTCCAACTTTTCTGCATCCATGATCTTCACACCGCCCTTGCCTACCATGTCACCCTCCTATTGAGTTGTTGAGCTTCCGGGAATCTCTTCGAAATCAAGTGGCTTCTGACAACCAAAGCAGTTAAAAAAAGGCCCCTTTTCAGGGGCCTCTTGTTCATGACACTGTGATTTTCAAACTTCATTTTCTCTTTCAGGCCTCGCCGGACCAGATTTAAAGTTGCCGCTATGATACACAGACTCACCATCTTTGTCAACGCCGCCTTCTGCGGCTACATATCTGTGGTTCGAGAGGGGCTCGGATTGGCCTCACGAAAAGACGCTCGACGAAGACAGTCTTTCTTGCTATACTCACTGAAAAATTTAAGGCACATCAATGATCTATCAGCTCTCCTGCCGTATCGTCGAGAACAGAAGGATAGGGAAATCCTGCTATTACTATGTTTCCATGCGGTCCCGGGAGATCAGTGCTAAGGCCAGGCCTGGACAGTTCGTCATGCTGGGGCTTAAGAACCGCAACGGTCTCTTCCTGAAACGCCCATACAGCATCTGTGGCTGTAATGGGACATTCGATGATAGAAGAAGAGATACCTTCCAGATTCTTTACAAGGTCGTTGGAAAAGGGACTCATGCTTTGTCCAGTGCAAAAGCCGGAGAGGAAGTGTCTATCATCGGGCCTCTTGGTACTCCTTTCAGCGAGCGATTATTCCGGAAGAGAAAGGCGGAACATCTGATCGTCGCCGGAGGGATCGGTTCCGCTCCTTTTCCTTTCCTCATCAATGCTTTAAGGAGATCAGGAAATCAGCCGGTCATGTTCTATGGAGGCCGCAGCCGTGATGACCTTCCCCTGAAGGATTGGTTCAGGAAGAACTGCTCTCATCTCTTCATCACGACAGAAGATGGAAGCGAAGGAGAAAAAGGGTTGATCACGGAGCTTCTTGCAGAGTATATCTTCTCGAAAAGGAAGAGCACTACGTCGGAAGAGACCATCATCTATGCCTGCGGACCGTCGGGCATGCTCAAGAAAGTGGCAGAGATCTCCGAAGAGAAGGGATACGCGGCTTTCGGCTCCTTTGAAGAGAGAATGGCCTGCGGCTTCGGTGTCTGTTTCGGCTGCGCCATCCGAGTCAGGAGCAAGGCGGGGGGTTCTTGTTACAGGCACGTTTGCACGGATGGCCCCGTCTTTGACATGAACGAAATCCTCTATCCATGAATGCGATGCCAGGATGTTGGATAACATGATGAATGGTTCGCCGATTTTTACAATGCTTATCGGGGATACTGCAGAATGAAAAAGAAGATAAAGCCCAGAACGGAAGTACATATCGGAGATCTCGTGCTCAAGAATCCCATTCTCACGGCAAGTGGAACTTTCGGCTATGGACTGGAGTTCGAGCCTTTCTTCGATCTGGACCGTCTCGGGGGGATAGTCGTCAAGGGACTCTCGCTCAAACCAAGGTATGGTAATCCCCCACCTCGGACCTGCGAGACAGCCTCGGGGATGCTCAACGCCGTCGGCCTTGAGAACATAGGCGTGGATGCCTTCATCGAAGAGAAACTTCCGCTCCTCAAGGAGTATTCTTGCGCAATTATAGCCAACATCTTCGGGGAGCATGTCGAGGAGTACGAGAAGATCACGAGAAGGCTCTGCGACGCTGGAGGGGTCTCCGCCATCGAGGTGAACGTTTCCTGCCCGAATACGGACGCAGGAGGGATGCACTTCGGCATCGATCCGGAGATTACGGCGAGGGTCACGCGCAGTGTCAGAGAAGCTTCCACGGTTCCTGTAATCGTGAAGCTCTCTCCGAACGTCACGGACATCAAGGTCATCGCGCGAGCCGCGGAAGCTGCAGGTGCTGACGCCCTTTCACTTGTCAACACCTTCGTTGGAATGGCCGTCGACGCTTGCAGCAGAAAACCGATCCTAGCGAACAGATGTGGTGGGCTCTCGGGCCCCGCCATAAAACCTCTCGCCCTCTGGCTCGTCTATCAGGTTGTAAACAGCGTGAGGATTCCTGTGATCGGGATGGGAGGGATATCCTCGATTCATGATGTCCTGGAATTCCTGATCGTAGGAGCGAGGGCCATTCAGGTTGGAACCGCGAATTTCATCGAACCGTCAATATCCGGGCGGCTCGTTGATGAACTTGAGAAATATCTCCTGGATTCCGGAATTCCAGATGTCAATTCGGTCATAGGCTCTCTCATAGCAGCTTAGTCTCGCATTGAATTCTGCTTCTTATCGAAAACTATTAAATGGAGGTCGTCCATGCATAAGGGAATGGCAAAGGACAGATTAATCGTGGCCCTCGACTATAGCAGGAAAGTAGAAGCTCTTTCCGTTGCCGGTGAGATTAAGGATCACGTCGGGCTGTTCAAAGTGGGGCTGCAGCTTTTCTCCTCGGATGGAGCAGACGTCGTCCGAACCTTACGGAAAGAGGGAGCCAATGTCTTCCTCGATCTGAAGCTTCACGATATTCCAAATACCGTCTCGAATGCCGCGGTCGTTGCGGCCGGACTCGGAGTGTCCATGATGAATTTTCACTGTCTTGGCGGGAAAAAGATGCTTGATAGCGCGGTGAAGGAGGTCTCGGACTACTGTGCGAAGAACTCGATGAAGAAACCGCTACTCATCGGCGTGACGATCCTGACCAGTATGGCAGAAAGCGATATGCGCGAAGTGGGGATTGCCAGCTCCCTTATCGATGAAGTGAGACGCCTCGCAGCCGTTGCCCGGGAGGCAGGGATGGATGGAGTGGTCGCCTCCGTTCACGAGATCGAAGCGGTCAAGAGGGAATGCGGCAATGATTTTCTCGTCGTCACTCCGGGGATCAGACCACTCTGGTCTCGAAAGGACGATCAGGAGAGGGTGACCACCCCATCAGAAGCGATCAAGCGAGGAGCAGATTTCATCGTCATCGGCCGACCCATCACGCTGGCTCCGGACAAAAGAAAAGCAGCCCAGGAAATTCTCAGCGAGATGGAACCGCCTGTTTGCTCCTGATTACTAATTCCAGCCTGTAAGGAGCGAGAGATCATCGCTAAAAATGCATCGTTCAGATCCGAGCCTAACTTTTTCTGGAGAGGAACTTGGTGAGTTCGAAGCCGAGCTTTTTGCTTCCTTTGAGGTCTTCTTCCGTCGGGGTCAGAGCGGCTTTGACCGGCGCAAGGGGAACGCGGAATTTCAGATCCTTTAATCTGCGGTCGATCATATCGATGGCTTCTCCGCTCCATCCATAGGAACCAAAGGCTCCGCCGATTTTCCCCTTCAACTTGATCGTTGCGAGACTCGAAAGGAGGTCCCAGATCGCCTTCACGGCATCCCCGTTGATTGTTGGAGAACCAACTATGATCCCATCAGCCTCCTCGACAAGGTCTGGCACCTTCGACATGTCGATGCCAGCGACATCGAAGAGTGTGACTTGAGCGCCACCCTCTCTCACTCCCCCTGCGATCTCTCTGGCCATTCTTGCCGTATTCCCGTAAGCGGATGCGTAGAAAACGAGGATCTTCCTGGTTACCTGTGGCTCTCTTTCGATCCATTCTCTGTAGCGTGATAGATATGATTGAATGTCATGCCTGAGGATCGGACCATGACTGGGAGCGATCATGTCGATGTTCAGTGCGGAGATTCTTTCGATTGCTCTCTGAGCATGTTCTCTAAAGGGTCTCATGATATGGTCGAAATAGTACTGGAACGCAAAGCTGAAATCGTCTACCAAGTCGTTATACATCCTCTCATCGCAGAAATGGCAGCCCAAGAAGTCGCAGGGAAAGAGAATCCTGTCCTGCACGGAGTAGGTAAACATCGTATCGGGCCAATGGAGAAACGGCGCGCTGATGAACTCAAGCCTCCTGCCTCCGAGATCGATGTAATCTCCATCTCCGACCTTTAGCGGGTAGATATCCCGATTCATCAGGTTCTTGAGAAAGTGCGGGGCATTCTTGGAGATGACGACCTTCGCCTGGGGAGCTTCATCGATCAAAAGCGACAGTGCTCCCGAATGGTCTGGCTCCGTGTGGTTCAATATGATGTAATCGAGCGCCTTGATCTCGATCAGTTCCTTGATTCGCTCCAGATGTTCGAAAGCAAATTTAGCCTTGACGCTATCGATGAGAGCCGTTCCGTTGAGTCCCCTTAGTAGATAAGAGCTGTAGGTCGTTCCCCTCTCGCTCTTCATGATGACGTCAAAGACTCGGAGATCGGGATCCAACGCTCCTACCCAGTGAACTCCTTTTTTCAGTTCTAGTGGTTTCATATCCACCTTCATCAGTTGAGTTTGAGAGAAACGACTTTTGAGATACCAGGTTCTTCCATGGTCACACCGTAGAGGATGGTTGCGATCTCCATCGTCTTCTTGTTATGGGTGATCAGGATGAACTGCGTTCTGTTGCTGAACTCCTTGAGCAGATTCAGGAACCTTTCGACGTTCAGGTCGTCCAGAGCGGCATCGGCTTCATCGAGAAGACAGAAGGGAGATGGCTGGTAGCGGAAGACGGCGAATAGAAGAGCGATAGCGGTCAGGGCTTTTTCTCCTCCCGACATCAGGCTGATGCTCTGGAGTCTCTTTCCTGGCGGCTGAGCAATGATCTCAAGTCCACTTTCGAGGACATCCTGTTCCTCTTCGAGCTTGAGATCGGCTTTCCCACCTCTGAAGAGGATCTTGAAGGTTTCGTTAAAATTCTGCCGTATCGCCTCGAATGCTTTCAGGAACCTCTCGCGGGATGTTCTGTTGATCTTCCTGATGGTTTCCTGAAGCGACTCCATTGAGTTCGTGAGGTCCTTCTTCTGCGCCGAGAGGAACTTGAATCTCTCCTCAAGCATGTCGAATTCTTTCATCGCCATCATGTTGATAGGACCGACCTTCGCGATATGGTCACTCAGCTCCGCTATCTCCTGGAGAAGAATCTCCTCCACTGCATCGGAAGGAAGTACTACAGAGGACGCAAGCTCCTCTATCTCCTTGCCCAGCTCTTCCCGGCAGTTCATGGCATTATGTGTCATATCGGAGTGGAGGCCGACTCTGAGTAGCTCTCTTTCCTTCAGCCTCTCCCTCATCCCGTCAAGACCGCTCCTTCGCTCCTTCAGTTCCAATTCCATGACCTGAAGGGATCCCTTCTGGCTTGAGATCTCGGTTCTCAGCGCTTCGATCCGATCGCATAGCTCTTTCCGCTCGAGTACAAGTTTCTCGAGGACCTTTCCGGAACAAACGATCTCCTCGCCAAGTTCAGAGATCGTTTCCTTCCACTCTGCCTCATTTCGGTGAGACTCATTGACCCTTTCAAACGCCTCGTTCCTGCTCTCCCTTAGATGGGCAAGGTCCGTATCCAGAACGGCTATCTCTTTATTCTCCTCGGCAAGCTCTAAATGGATGCTTGAGAGCTCCTCTCCTTTCTCTGAGAGAGTTTCCCTGATGGCTTCGAGTTCGTTTTTCAGGAGTCTGACTTCATTCTCCCTTTCTTCAAGCTCCTTTTCTTTCAGAGAAAGAACTTCTCTTCCGCTTTCCATGTATGATGTAAGCTTCCTTCGCTCTTCCTCGACGAGAGAGATCTCTTCCTCCAGAACCTGGCACTTCTTCGCTGCATGAGCAAGAAGCTCGGAAAGATTCATCGCTCTATGCCTCAATTCCAGAAGCTCTTCCTCGACTGTTCTTATCTTCTCCTTAATATCGTTTTCATCATTCAGCGCAGCATCCATGGTGCTCCTGAGGCTTTCGACAGCCCGTTCGTTTTCGATCTGTTCGGCACCAATCTTCTCAATCTCCTTAATGATAGACCCTATCTTCCTCTTCCGTGCCATTATCCCCTCGCCCTCAACCGTGGAATCGCGCATCATGGCAAGGCAGCCTGATCGGATGACCTCACCGTCCAGCGTGACGTAGTCAAGCTCCGGATGATCCCTGAAGAACTCTCTCGCCGAATCGATGTCGCGGACGACAACGCACCTCATCAGCATAGGCTCAAGAACTTCCCTGATCCCATCGCTGCATCTTACCTTGTCCGAAAGTCTTCCCGCAAACCGTTCGCTGGCCACAATCGTTTCCGGTATCTTGATCTCTTCCCGCTTCGGGATCAGTTGAGAACCAAAGAGGAATTTCACAGAGCCTGCCTTGATGGTTTTCACAAGCTTCATCCCTTCGGTTGCGTCCCGGATGTCCCTGACGACGAGAGCCGGGAGAAGTTCACCCATGTATCCATCGATGGCCTTTTCAAAGGCGTCTTCAACTCTGATCCAATCGGCGAGGATCCCCGAATTCTTGACACGGGCTCCACCGTCCTCCTGCATGATCGCCTGTGTCCCGGCATCGATCCCTCTCATCGAAACATCAGGGCTCAGGTAAATCCTTTCCTTTTCCTGAAGCGATTGAAGAAGCAAGCTCTTCTCAGATAACAGTTTTTCCCTTCCTTTCAACTCTTCCCTTAGAAATTCGACCCTGGAATCCATGGACTCAAGCTCTGATCGCAGCGCTTGAAGCTGTTCTTCCTTTCCTCTTCTCCCAGCATCAAGCGAGGCAAGCTCTTCCGTCCAGAGTTTCATCTGTCTTGCTTCTTCATCTTCCTCCTTCCGTCTTCTCTGCAGCGTTGATTCAATCTTCCCCATCCCCGCCTCGAACCCCTTCATGCTGTTTCTCTGTTCGGCCAGCGATTGAGCAATTCTGATGAGCTCTTCCCTCCTCTCTTCAATAAGGCGGTTGAGATGGCTTTCCCTCTCCCTCGATCTCCTGAGCTCCTCTTCCCGCGCTCCAATCTTCTCTAAAACTTCATCCCTCCGGATTTCATGCAGCCTCTTATCCTTCTCCTTTTCCAGGATGATCGCATCAGCCCCGGCCATATCACTGCTGAAAGACTCTCTATCCCTGACCAGCCGCAATATGGCGGACTCGAGTTCCGCTATTTTTTCCTCAGAGGACCTTACCCTTGCTTCCAGGCTGGCCATCTCCTTGTCGAGGCGATGTTCCGTCTCCACAAATGAGGACAGATCGGATTCTTTACTGGAGAGTTCCTGCTTCCCTTTCTCAAGCGCCGCCTCGAGAGATCCGATCTGCGCCAGGATCTCTGCCTCCTTTACCTTGAGCTCGAGGAGACTGGAATCTATTCCGGAGAGTTCCGCCTCCAGATTAGTATGTCTCAGGACGAAGAGAAGGGATTGTTTCCGCCTCTTCTCTTCGCTCAGCCGGGCAAATCTCCTTGCCTTCGATGCCTGCCTCCGCAGAGAGTTCATCTGCCTTTCAACTTCAGCGAAGATGTCCTGAACCCTGAGCAGGTTGGCCTTTGTCGCCTCGAGCTTCATCTCTGCCAGCATCCTCTTGCTCTTGTATCCTAGGATACCAGCCGCCTCCTCGATAAGCAGCCGCCTCTCGACAGGCCTGGCATTCATGATTTCTTCAACTCTTCCCTGCTCAATGACGGCGCATGTCCTGACACCGATATGGATCTGCGAGAGGAGATTTCTGATATCTTTGAGACGGCACCTCTCTCCATTGAGGATGTATTCGCTCTCTCCAGACCGGAAGAGCCTCCTCGTGAGTATGATCTCCTCCGTACCATTCCCCACCGATCCATTATCGGAAACAAGCTTCAGAGAGACTTCCGCCATTCCGAGGGGTTTCTTGCTCTCGCAGCCGTTGAAAATGACATCCTCCATTTTCACCCCTCTGAGAGACTTCACGCTTTGTTCTCCAAGGACCCATGAGATTGCATCCCCGATGTTGCTCTTTCCGCATCCATTCGGTCCGACAACGGCGGTGATTCCATCCGGAAAGACGACCTGGGTTTTCCCGAGAAAGGATTTGAACCCAATAAGTTCCATCTTATCAAGCTTGAGCATAAATGCCCTTTCTCCCTTTTTTCATCTGCAAAAAAGGCTTAAATCTTAACATATTACTTGAGGTATGTAAAGAAAATACAAGATGCTGGGGTTTAAGGAATGATCGATACTAGAAATGGGATTTTAAGCGGCAGAAGCTATCTATCGCGATTTATGATAAGGTCTGTAAGATTGATGAGAGCGTCACGGTAATCGCTATGTGGGAATGCTTCGAGATAGATCTTCGCTTTTTCTGCAAAATAGAAAGCTCTATCCCTTGCTCTTTTGATCACGCCGTTCTCGCCGACGATCTTAATAACGTCCTTGAGAGAATCTTCCCCATCATGACCGCCAAGGATGGATGTTATAAGCTTTCGGTGTTTCAGAATCCCGATCTGGAGAAGATATATCAAAGGAAGCGTGAGTCTTCCCTCTTTGAGATCGCTTGCCGCTGGCTTGCCGAGAACCTTCTCGTCGGAAGTTAAATCGAGAAGATCGTCTATGAGCTGAAAGGCGATGCCGAAATTCATCCCGAACTGTTCGAGCGCCTTAACTTCCTGGTCGCTGGCGTCGGAAATGATACCTGCAATGGATGTGCAGCCGGAAAAAAGGCAGGCGGTTTTTCTTCTGGCTATCTCGATGTATTCCTCTTCTGTAAGATCGATCTTACCGATTGAATCCTCCTGCATCAATTCCCCTTCGATCATCTTCATCGTGATCTCGGCAATACGATGGATGATCTTCAGGTTTCCATCATGAAGGGCATTGAAGACGGACTTCGTGAAGAGGTAGTCGCCAATAAGGACCGTGATCGAATTTCCCCACTTCCTGTTGACGGTAACCCTTCCCCTGCGCGTGTGAGCGTTGTCGATGATGTCATCGTGGATGAGAGTGGCCGTGTGGATGGATTCGAAGATGGACGCAAAGAGAATGTCCCTCTCCCCCTTATGGCCGCACATCCCGGCGCTGAGAAGATGGACGAGGGGCCGGATCCTCTTTCCGCCGCTATTCGCAATATGCTTTCCGATCGTGGAGATGATCCCAATTCTGGATCTCAGCATCTCGGCAAAGAGCGTTTCGGTTTTCTCCAGCTTATCGGCAACCAGATAGGAAATCGCCGACATGTCTGATTTCACATTTGCCCTGATCTCTTCGGCAATATTCATAAAAAATCTTCTGCCCTGCTATCGGTAATTCGTGAACTGCATGTCTATGTTCAGGCTGGATTCGCGCAGGAGATGGATGACAGACTGAAGATCATCCTTGTTCTTACCCTTTACCCTTATCTGGTCGCCCATGATTGAGGCCTGAACCCTTAACTTCGTATCCTTGATTATCCTGACGATCTCTCGCCCCTTCTCGATGGGAATCCCCTTCTGCAGGGCTATCTTCTGGATGACATTTCCTCCACGTGATTCCTGGATGCTTCCATAGGTAAGCCCTTTCAGCGGAACCCCTCTCTTGACCAGTTTCTGGCTCAACAGCTCGCTAACGCTCTTCAATCGATAC
Source organism: Acidobacteriota bacterium (assembly GCA_040752675.1). NCBI lineage: Bacteria > Pseudomonadati > Acidobacteriota > Acidobacteriota bacterium. Next base: position 21,112 of record JBFMGF010000074.1, on the reverse strand, counting down.
TGGTCTTCCGAGACCAGAACCATCTCATCCCCTTCTCTTATGATCTCACTGGTGCTCCCCTTGAAATCGTATCTGGTCCTGATCTCCTTCATTGCCTGATGGATGGCGTTGTCAACTTCTTGAAGGTCGATCTTAGATACGATGTCAAATGAGTGTTCTTCAGCCATAAAGATTCAAAAAGGTGAACTGATAATAGCACCACGATTTGATTTATTCAACCAAATATTTGGTTTTATTCAAACTTGAGCCGCGCACCCGGTGGAATGGAGAATTGGAAGAGTTCTGGCTTCACTTCGACGTTCTCTTCGATGTTGTTGAAGGAATAGACCATTCTGTTTCCAAGGAGGTCAAAGACCTCTATCCTTGTCAGGCGTTTTTGCCGGGTATTGACGGTTATGAGAAGGAAATCGAACTGGTCGTTCTCTTCTTTCAGCCTTATCTTTGCTATCACCTCGCCATGCGCTTTCGAGATTAGCTCTCCCTCGAACAGGTCTCTTAGATCGACCATTCCCGTAAGGAGTGAAACTAAAGCCTGGCTCCCCCCCGAAGCGGCAAGATTTGCTTTCACAGCAATGTTGTCATCTTTTATGTAGAGCCAGCTATCCGTTCCGTTGCATATTGCGATTTTTTCCTCGGGCTTTTCATAATCCCATCTCATCTGACTTGGAATCCTTATGTAAAGCTTTCCGCGTTCCGTGATGCCACTCCCGAGGGCCTTCGACTCAAAACTCTGTGTGAAATCGGCCGTGAAGCTCTTGAGATGGCTGTACTTCTCCTGGATCATTGTCAGGATGGAATCTGCACTCTCACTGCTCCGGGAAGGATTTCCTGAGGCGAGCAAAAAACATGCAACAACTATGACCATCGAAGCAGCCTGTATCTTCGGGTGAATCCTGCGATGATTATTTGACGGAAAACGTTTTTTCCCGAAAGACAACTGTTCCTCCAGCTTGAAGTTTCTTAAAGAATATTTTTTTAATTTATATCATAGCAATGGGGAATTGGTCAAAAAATAATAGTGAAAAATCTTTTTCTGAGGTGGAAATAATTGCAGCAAAAGGATAAAATCGCCACATTATCTGACGGAGGAAGCATGAAAAACTTTCCAGTTACGCTTCTTTCTCTGTTAATCGCCCTCTTCGCATGGAACGTTACAGAATGCAAATGCAGAGGGAGGGAAGAGATGAAGATAGCCGACCAGCTCTACTTTGACAAGAACTGGAGTGAAGCTCTTGATTTGTATCTGAAGGCTCAAGAGAAAGGATGCGAAGATGGAATCACTCTGTACAAGATATCATTCTGCTACATGAAAGCTGGTGACAGAGAGAAGGAGAAAGAGTTCCTGAACAGAGCCGTTAAGAAGCTTCAACAAGAATCCTCGCGAAAGCCCACCCTCGACAACCTCTTCTATCTTGCCAACTGCTACGTAAACCTCAATATGAGGGAGGAATGGCTCGATACCTCCAGGAAAGCCATCGACTTGTATGAGAAAGGGCAGTTGAAGAAGGTGAAAGACTCCTTATCGTTCTTCCGCATAGGGAAGATATATTTAGATGCCGGGAATAATGAAAAAGCCGCAGAACATTACAGAAAGGCTTTTGAGCTTAACAAGAAGAATAAGCTCCTCCCTCCTGAATACATCAGAAGGATACTAGTCGTCATTGCCGAAGTAGATTACAAAGGGAAGGACTTCGCCAGAGCGTCGGAAGAGTTTGAAGAACTCGTCAAAATCGAACCGAAGTACGAAGATGGATACTACCGTCTCGCCGTTTCGGCGTTGAATAGCGGTCAGTACGAGAAGGCGGAAAGTGCCTGGAAGAAGGTAATCGAGCTTCACCTTCCGTACAGCGAGGAGGCACAGTACAACCACAGGATAGCAAGGGCTGCCCTCGAAGAATCCCCACTCCCAGAGACTGATGAATCGGAAAACAAGTTCAAAAAGATGAACGATTCGGAACTTGAAGCTGCCATCATTGAACTATCAAGAAAAGGACAGGATCTCAAGAAGACTGCTCTGGATAAGAAAGGAGATTTTCAATCCATCCAGAACGATCTCTGGAAGGTCAGACGAACTTTCATTGCTGCCTGCGCCGAGTACATCGGCAGAGGGATCCTCATCCGAGACCTGGCCATAACGAGCGGGTTTGCCGTTCAGATCATGAGGAAGGATGCATGGGAAGTGCCTCAGAAGGAAGAGTCTCAATAGATTCATCCTATGATCAAGTTTTCATGATCAATGCTGTCTGAAAGGAGATGAAAGCTTCATCGAGCCTTTGCTTCTTTCCATAGTTTATAGAGCCGGCGGATAATAATGACGATAAAGATAGCCGAAAATATGATCCCGAGAGTACCTGTGTAGGCCTTGAAGACTCTCCTGACATCCTCCCAGTTCGTTCCGACGCTCAATCCGAGAAATCCTATAAGGATGAGCCAGAGGATGTTGCTGATAGTGGAGTAGAGAGCCACTTCAAAGAATCGCAGTCTTCCCATGCCGGCCGCGTAAAGGAAAACTCCTCTCAGTCCCGGAAGGAATCTGTTGATAAGCAACAGTCTGCCTCCAAATCGTTCATAATACTTCTGCAGCCTCTCTACTCTCCTGGCGACCCACCTGTACCTGAGGAAAAAGTAGGACGTGCCCATCCTGTAGCCGATGTAATAAGAGGTGAAGGCACCGGCAACGCTTCCTGAAAAAGATGAGATGATGCAAAGCCAGAGAGGGATGTTCCCCCGGCCAGCTAAGAAATAGCCGAGGAGCATGACCGTATCGCCCGGGTAGGGGAAGAAGATATATTCGAGGAAAGCCGATGCGAATACGGATAGAGCGGTTATGATCGCCTGCATCATTGTAAGAAAACTCAGAAGCGGTCGGCGAGGTCGCCGATGAAGGGGATTTTGAACTTCTCCCCCTCCAGCCCTCTAACCATGCAGAAGAAGGCGAGTGCGAAGATCCCCAGCCCAATGAGGATCTCAATGGTGAGGAACAGCCAGCCGAGCCAGATCAGCTTGAAGAAAAGATAGAAGGGCTGCAGGACTACGAATAGGGCCATCCAGAGGATGAAGAAGATGAAGCCCTGTTTGGCATGCCACTTGATGAACTCTTTCCTGGCGGTGAGAATGGAAACAATGGAGAGAGGTCCAAGATATGAGAAGACGAGCATGACCCGATCCTCATCTTTGATCTCAACTTCTAGTTTTTCCTCTTCCAATCATTCCTCCCGATTTACCAGCCTTTATATTCCCTCCATACTAAAATGTCAAGACCCATCGTTTCAGAATTGAGAACGATCAGCTTACCCTTCGATACAGGATTCCTGCTTTATCTTCTAAAGAGTGGTGGGGGTGTGCTAAACTTAAGGGCATGACAGACCTCACGCCGATGTTGAAGCAGTATCGAAGGATCAAGGAACAGCACAAGGATACCTTTCTGTTCTTCAGGCTCGGCGATTTTTATGAGCTCTTCTATGAAGATGCCGTCACGGCCTCAAGGATCCTTCAGATCACACTGACGCATAGAGGGAAAGGAACTTCCCATCACATCCCGATGTGCGGTGTCCCGTTCCATTCGGCCGATTCCTATATCGCTAAACTCGTGAAGAGCGGCCATCGGGTCGCCATCTGCGAACAGGTTGAAGATCCTAAACTGGCAAAGGGGATAGTGAAACGGGAAGTGATCCGTGTCATAACCCCCGGCACCATCACCGAGCTTAATCTCCTGGACTCCAAGAGCAACAACTTCATCGCGAGTTTCTCACCTCCCGGAGATTTCTGCGGTGCTGCTTTCATCGATCTTTCTACAGGCGATTTCAGGATCTCCGAGTTCCAGCCGGAAAACTACCTCGAGCCGCTTGCCGAACAATTAAGGCACTTCTCCCCCAGTGAGATCGCCGTGCCAGAAGAGTTTTCTTTTCCTGAGAGATTCAGAAAAGAGAACCTTTCATCGATTCTCACGACATCCCTCCCCTCATGGCAGTTTTCCCCTGAAACATCGCTCAGGAATCTCCTGACACATTTTCGGGTGGCCTCGCTGGATGGCTTTGGATGCCAGGACAGGAAAGGCAGTATATCGGCGGGGGGAGCGCTCATCAGCTATCTCAAAGAGACACAGAAAGCAAATCTTGATCACATCGACAGGATCCTTCCCTACGATCCTTCGGACTACATGCTGATCGACTCGACGACGCGGAAGAACCTGGAAATCACGAAATCCCTGAAGGATGGAAGCCGGAAGGGAACGCTCATCTCGATCATAGACTTCACGCTTACCTCCATGGGCGGACGCCTGCTAAAAAACTGGATACTGAACCCGCTCCTCAAGAAAGATGATATCGATGAGCGTCTTGATTCCATTGAAGAGCTCCTCGAGAAGGGGATCGAACGAGCGGCGATCAGGGAAAAGTTAAGATCGATCCAGGATATTGAGAGGATACTCACGAAGATAGCGATCAAGAGCGCTAACCCTCGAGACCTTCTGGCGATGAAGAACTCCCTTGTCATCCTTCCGCAACTGGCTTCATTTGGAGAGAAGGTTTCACGCTCCCTCATCACGAAAACTGTCGCTGAAATCGACTCTTTAGAAGATATACACCAGCGGCTCGATGCCTCCATAGCGGAAGAGGCTCCCATATCCACAAGAGAAGGTGGGATTTTCAAGGATGGTTTCAGCCGTGAGCTCGACGAACTTCGCGAGATCAACCGCACCGGGAAATCTTTCATCGCCTCTCTGGAAGCAAAGGAGAAAAAAAGGACCGGAATCAACTCACTCAAAGTAAGGTACAATCAGATTTTCGGATATTACATCGAGATCTCCAGGGCTAACCTGGCCTACATCCCGCAGGATTACATCAGGAAGCAGACCCTCGTCAATGCAGAGCGATTCATCACTCCTGAACTGAAGGAGTACGAAACGAAAGTCCTCACCGCTCAGGACAGGATTAAGGAGCTGGAGTCCGAGCTGTTCGAGAAGCTTCTGGAAGATCTCTCGGAAAACTCCTCGAGGATCAGGAAAACGGCAGAGAGGATCGCAGTGATGGACGTCCTTGTCTCCATGGCCGAAGCCGCCGCAATGAACGATTATGTCAGGCCGAGGATCACTGAAGGAGACAGAATCATCATCAAGAATGGCAGGCATCCCGTCGTCGAGAAGATGGAACTGGACGCTCGGTTCGTCCCGAACGACACCCATCTCGACAATGACGACAACCAGATTCTCATCATCACGGGACCAAACATGGGCGGGAAATCAACCTATCTGAGGCAGATTGCCCTCATTGTCCTTATGGCCCAGGCAGGTTCTTTCGTCCCCGCGCAGGAGGCCGAGGTCGGACTGGTGGACAGGATCTTCACGAGAGTGGGAGCTTCCGATTTCCTTGTCGAGGGAAAGTCAACCTTTCTCGTCGAAATGAACGAGACAGCTAACATCCTCAACAACGCCACATCCCGGAGCCTCATCATTCTTGATGAGATTGGAAGGGGAACGGCAACGTTCGATGGTCTCTCCATCGCCTGGGCTGTCGTGGAATACATCCACGAGAATCCCCACATTTCTGCAAAGACCCTCTTCGCGACCCACTACCATGAACTGACCGAGCTCTCCGCCACTCTGCCCCGAGTCGTCAACTACAACATCGCTGCCAAAGAATGGAAGGACGAGGTCATCTTCCTTCACAGGCTCGAGCGAGGGAAAGCAGACAGGAGCTATGGAATACAGGTCGCCAAGCTTGCTGGAATCCCAAAGGAGGTGATCGAGCGAGCCAAGGAGATCTTATTCAATCTCGAGAATAACGAGTTTGGGAAGGATGGAATCCCGAAACTGGCGAGAGGCTCGAAGGGAACCCTCTGCTCGAAGTCGTTTCAGTTTCCACTCTTCTCTGAACCTGAGAATGGCGAAATAATCATTGAACTCAGAGAAATCAATCTGAACAAATTGACTCCTCTCGAAGCATTGAATGTCATAGATCGCCTGAAGAAGAAGATCAAGGAATGATGTGATCATATCATTTTTGATCGTCGCATTTCATGAATAAGCGTTCGCAAGTGGGTGGAATAATGGCAAGAGAAAAATCTGACGGCAGCAAAGGGGTCTCTGGAAGAAAGAAGTACGATGTCGCCATCATCGGGGCAGGGCCGGCTGGTCTAACCGCAGGACTTTTCTGTAGATTCAGAAAACTGAGCACCATTGTCTTTGAAGCACACTCTTCCGGAGGACAATTGACCTTTCTCTATCCCGCGAAGAAGGTCCATGACTATCCCTCGCACAGGGATATCCTTGCAGGCGACCTGGCCAGGGCAATGGTCCAGCAGACCCTCTTCCATGGGATTGCTCTCAAAGAGATGGAACGGGTCGAAAAGATCGATGGAAAAGCCGGGAACTTCAAGATCATCTCATCGAAGAACATCTACCGGGCAAAGGTTATCATCCTCTCCGTCGGCATGGGAGTCTTCAAACCACGGAAGCTTTCAATCGCCGGCGAAAGGGAATATTTCGGGAGAGGTCTCTGCTATAGACTTCCTGAAAATGAAGACATCTCCGGAAAAAGGGTGGTCTGCATCGGGGGCGGGAATTCCTCCCTTGAGGCTGCCATCTATTGTAAAGATTCAGCCTCGGATGTGATCATCCTGTGCAAGAGCCACAGCCTTGATGCTTTTGAGACGTACATCTATATGATCAAAAAGGAAAAGATACGGGTCATATATGGAGTCGAACCGCAGGAGGTATATGGTGGCCAGAAAGTGGAAGGGATCAGGGTCTTTCATACTAAAAGCAAAAAGCAGATGGACATTCCGGCTAACGTCATCGTGATCAACATCGGTTCAGTTCCTGATTTCGACCTCGTCTCGAACTGGAGCGTTCGATACAGCAGCAACGGAGTCGTTGTCGATCCATTCATGAGAACCTCCCGAAAAGGGATCTTCGCCTGCGGCGATATGGTCGATTATCCCGGGAAACTAAGGCTTCTAATCTCGGCGAGCGGAGAAGCAGCCATCGCTGCAGAATCGGCTTACAGATTCATCAGAAGCTTGAAATAAAAAATCCAGCGGCAAGAAGCTTCACGTGGGATCTCTCATCGAGAGATTTTCAATATCAGAAGCTTACAAGAGCCTCTTTCTCATCCTTATAAGTTTCGAAGACCTCCTCCAATTTTGTGAGCTGGAGCAGGTCAAAGACCTTGCCGGCAGGATTCAGAAGCTTGACCATTCCATCCTTTTCTTTCGTCCTCTTAAGGCAGGCGACAAGCTCACCGATCCCGGCGCTATCCATGTAAGAGACATTTTTAAGATTGAGGATGATGTTCTTATGCCCACCATCCAGAAGTTCCATAACCTTTTCTCTCAATATGACATCACCCTCTCCGATTGTGATCTTTCCTGAAAGGTCGACGATAGATACCTTCCCTATATGTCGCAAGGTGGCTTTCATACTCCCTCCTTAATTTAAGATTTCTTATATATTATTATCGGCTCTGCTTCTTTTCAAGCGGAATTTTCTTGATAAGTTTGACCACCATCCCCCTCTCATTCTTCAACCTCCGGAACTCCACTTTATCGGAGAGTGATCTCATGATGAAGATTCCCCTCCCCTCAATTCTCAGCCTATTTTCATGAGTCGTCGGGTCGATGATGGTCTTGGGGTTGAATCCCCTCCCGCAGTCCGTAACGACTGCTTCAAGACGATCCTTCTTATATGAGAAACAAACCTTGACCATTTTTGAAGGGTCCATCCTGCAACCATGCTTAACGGCGTTAATGTAAGCCTCTCTGATGGCAAGTCCAAGGCTTTCAGAATCCCTCTTACTCAGTCCACAGACTCTTAGAAAGCTCTCGGCCGTCTGCTGGATGAGATCGGAGTAAGCGATCTTGCCCGAAACTTTCATCGTGATTCTGGACATCTCGCAGTTCAACACCTGATCCTTCTTTTAAAAAAGAGCATCAAGATAGTTTTTATTATTATAGGATATCGATTACGTTAATGGAAGATTGATGGACACCTCATGCTATGCATTGAAGAATCGGCTTCTGTCCAGGATGCGGTACTGGATCGCCTCTGAGAGGTGATGGATTCGGAGAGGATCGGAGCCTTCCAAGTCAGCTATGGTCCTAGCCACCTTAAGGATTCTGTCATGAGCTCTCACGGATAATCCAAGCTTTGACATCGCACTCTCCAAAAGCCTCTTCGCTCCTGGATCAAGCTGGCAATACCTGCGCAGAGCGTTCCTGTCCATCGATGAGTTTGAGAGTATCATTCCTCCCTTGAATCGTTCGAACTGAATGCTCTTTGCCACCATGACCCGCCGCCTTATCTCGTCAGAAGTTTCCACCTCGGTTTCGCTGCCATCGTCGTTGATCTCTCCGTATTTCAGAGATGGAACCTCTATCTGGATGTCGATTCTGTCCATCATGGGACCCGAGATTCTGGAAAGATATCTCTTGATCTCGAGAGGGGTGCACCGGCATTCCCTCATGCGGTCGCCAAAATATCCGCATGGGCAGGGATTCATCGCGGCCACGAGCATGAACCGGCATGGGAATTTCGCATTCCTCCCGGACCTCGCAATGATAATGCACTCATCTTCCATCGGCTGCCTCATCGAATCGATTAGTGGAGCCGGGAATTCTGTCAACTCGTCAAGAAAGAGGACACCGTTATGGGCGAGTGTGATCTCGCCCGGTCTAGGATTTACACCGCCACCGAGCAGTCCGGCAGAAGTGACAGAATGGTGCGGAGAACGAAAAGGCCTTGAAAAACTCAACGCATTCTCTTCGCCCCCAACCGAGGCGGTTCCATAGATAAGCGCCGTCTCGATCGCTTCCTGATGTGTGAGAGGCGGAAGGATCGTCGGTATCCTTCTGGCAAGCATGGTCTTCCCAGACCCTGGAGGGCCGATGAGAATGATGTTGTGGTTTCCCGCTGCCGCCACTTCAACCGCTCTCTTTGCATGAGCCTGTCCCCTTACATCGGAAAAATCAAGACGGAATCTTCCCTGCTCTCCCAATGGCACTTTCATCTTCGCCGGTTCGATATCTCTTTCGCCGTTTAGAAACTGGACCGCTTCTGTGAGATGGTGCACGGGATGGATCTTCATCCCATCGACGAAGCAGGCCTCTCCCGCATTCCCCACGGGTAGAAGAACAGAGGTGATCCCTTTTTCCTTCGCTCCGAGGATCATGGACATTGCTCCTCTGACCTTTCTTAAACTTCCGTCGAGAGAGATCTCGCCGACCATGAGGATGTCCTGAACATGGCTTCTCTTCAGGACTCCGGATGCTGACAGGATGGCAAGGGCAACGGGAAGTTCAAGAGAGGAACCTTCTTTCCTGACGTCTGCGGGGGCGAGATTTACAGTGATCTTTCTTAAGGGATACTCGTATCCGCTGTTCTTAATAGCCGCTCTTATTCGGTCTCTGCTCTCTCGCACCGCGCTGTCAGGCAGCCCGACTGTACTTGAACCAGGCAGGCCCATGGACAGATCGACCTCAACATCCACGATGTCAGCCGTCAAGCCAAATAGCGTGGCCCCCTTCATTCTTGCAAGCATGATGACCTCGCGAAAAATCATTCTGGAAGAGCGCTCGCACATGGCGCTATCTTCGATAGGATAGCATCGCAATTACAGAATCATGATCACGATCCTGAGAATGATTTGCGGTTGAGGAGGGATGGTTTACTCGGTATAGATGGTCACTTTAGTCCCTGGATAGATCTTGTCATTTTGGGAGATCTGGTTCCAGAAACAGAGCCTATCCAGAGAAATCTTGTAAAGATTCGCGATCTTATAAAGGGTATCTCCTTTTCTAACCGTATAGATAATCTTGGAACCCGTGGCTGAATCTGTCGGCGAAAGTGATATAGCATCTTTTCCTGCACCTGTCGCTGGACCTATCGCCGCACCGGTCGTCATTCTCGTCGCAGTCGGCTCCGCGGCCTGGCGTGATACGCCGGCTTTGATCCCCGCATGAACGATCAGCTTCTCTTCAGGGTACAGGATCTTTGACTTTGAAATTCCATTCCACGCGCACAGGGAATCGACATCTGTATTGAATTTTCTGGAAATAGAGAAGAGGGAATCTCCTTTTCTGACTCGATAGACAACCCTTTCTCCCTTCGGATATTTCTCGGAGGTCCGCGCTTTCTCTTCCTGCCGGATGGATGCCGGCACATTCTGGGCCGCAAGGTCAGGAGGGACATAGGAGCTTCCAGGGATGACAAGATAGCTTCTCTCATTGATAAGAGTCCGTTTCCCCATGTTGTTCACCCTCTGGATGGCTGCAACAGAAGTTCCGTATTTTCTTGCGATGGCGGATAGAGTCTCCCCTCTTTGAACGAGATGACGGGTATATAGTATTCTGTCCTTCTTCGGAACGTTCGAAAAGTTAGCGGAAAACAACTCCCCTTTTCCGGCTGGAATGTTCACTTTGAACTCGGGATATCCTGGTGGAGTCTGCATCCGGTGAAGCGCCGGGTTGAGCCGCTTGATTTCCTCAATGGTGGTTTCCGCACACTTTGCTATTACCCTCAGATCGGTCGGACTATCCACGGTGACCCTGTCGTACTGGAGCGGATCGTCATAATCTTCCACGAAGCCATACTTGCCTGGTTCACTTGCTATTAAAATCGCCGCGTGAATGGCAGGAATATAATTCTTGGTTTCCGTCCTTATATGTTTTGTTCTGGCGATTCCGTAGAAATCGACGCTATTCGTTCGAGCCATGGCTCTTTGAATCTTGCCTTCGCCTGCGTTGTAGGCAGCCATGGCAAGGCTCCAGTCTCCGAACATGGCGTAGAGATCTTTCAGATAAGCTGCGGCAGCTCTTGTCGATTTCTCCGGGTCGCATCTTTCATCGATCCACCAATCGATTCTCAGGCCATACTTTCTTCCAGTGGAAGCGATGAATTGCCAGATCCCCCTGGCCTTCGCCCGCGAATAGGCATACGTCTTGAAGGAGCTCTCCACGTGAGCCATGTAGACTAGATTCTCGGGGATCCCCTCCTCCCTGAAAATCCTCTTCATCATGTCGATGTATGCGCCGGAACGCTTGATCCCTGCCTGCAACCTATCCTTGATCTTTTTCGAGAAATATTCGATGAAGGCGAAGACCTGGTTGTTGAGAATGATGATGTCCTGCATACCGAGCGATTGAACGACTGACCCAACAAGCTCCCTTTCCTTCAGCGCCTCCTCCGGAGAGATTACTGTTTCAACCTCGCCCAGTTCATCCAGCAGAGGTTCATAATCCTCGCGGGAAAGGAAAGCTCGGAATGTAGAGTTTTCGAATTCGCTGATCTTCTCGACCATCTCGACATAAGCCTCTTCCAGCCCGGGGTGGTCATTGATGCTGTATGAAGAGAAAAGGAATGTCTCCACTGCCATGTCAAAACTCTTCCTGGCTTCGGATATCATCCCCTTGCCGAAATTGTCCACCCCATTCCGGTAATGAGATTCCGCCAGCGCGATTACACCGTCAATCTCCACGTCTACAGGGCTTTCCGCCAGTTTGCCGTTATTATCGGAATCAGATGGTGGATTAGCCTTTCCGGGAGAGACCAGTTCACTGCTGGAACTCATTACGATGTTTTTGTTAATATGCGTGCAGGCAATTGTCGATAGCAGGATGAGAATGAGAAATAGAAGGGTCTTTTTCCTGAAAAAATGCATCACTCACCTTTATCTTTGATAATTGATGACGTCAAAGAGCAAAAAGGCATGGCAAAAATTTAAATCACGCTTTTTCTTTTGTCAAGAAAATATTGCACTTTTTGGCAATCCCTATCAAGAGAAGCTTTTCATCGAATATCATCGTGGACGATTTTGCCGTTGAAGATGTTATAGAGAACTTTGGTCTGCAGGATTTCAGGTGGCGCTATCTCGAGGAGATTCTTCGAGAGGACGACGATATCGGCACACTTCCCCTTCTCGATCGTTCCTTTCTCGTTTTCCGCAAACTCGGCATAGGCCGAGCCTGCTGTGTAGCATCTTATGGCATCTTCCATTGTTATCTTCTGTTCTGGGACCCAGCCTCCTCCAGGCTCACCTCTGGAATTCATCCGCGTCACCGCTGCATGCAGTCCAAGCATCGGGTTCATGGATTCTACAGGCCAGTCAGTCCCGAAGGCAAGATTTGCTCCTGAGCCAAGGATGCTCTTCCAGGCATAAGCCCCTCTGCACCTCTCCTTTCCAGCCCTTTCTTCGGCCCACCTCATATCTGAAACGCAATGGATGGGCTGCATGGAGGCTATGACTCCAAGGGATCGAAATCTTGGAAGGTCGTCCTCATCGATGATCTGCACGTGCTCCGCCCTGTTTCTCGCCTCCTTGCCCTTCTCACCGAGAGCCTCGAAGGAGTTTAGCGCTATCCTTACAGCCAGATCTCCGATGGCATGGAGCGCAACCTGAAAGCCTTTTTCGTTTGCGTTTCTTACAAGGCTCTCTAATCTATCAGGAGAGATCTGAAGAAGCCCCTTCGCCGACGGATCATCGGAATATGGTTTGATCATCGCCGCAGTTCTTGAACCGAGAGTCCCATCCACATATCCCTTCAGCGTGAAGAACCTGATAAGCCCGCCCGGCCTTGGAAACCTCTCCTTTAGCGTCATGAATTCGGAAAGGTCTTCCTTCAATTCCAGCCATTCGCTCACTCTAAGCGTAAGTTTCCCTTCACTCTCAAGCTCCCGGTATGCCTCAAGAACCTCAGGTTCGGAGTTATCCTGGATCGATGTGATGCCAAATCTTCTTGCTTCCGCAAGGGAATGTTCGATGGCTTCCCGGATCTCTTTTCTGGAAGGCTTCGGGAGCAGGTTGAAAACAAGATCAGCAGACGACTCTTTAAGTATCCCGGTGGGCTCTCCCATTTCATTCCGGACGATTTCTCCTCCTTCTGGATCAGGCGTTTCACGGCTTATCCCTGCGATTTTAAGGGCACATGAATTTACCCATGCGATATGCCCATCCACCCTTCGAAGAAAAACAGGGTTCTCAGGCGAGACCGAATCCAAGAGCTCTTTCGACGGCCATTTCTTTCCAGGGAAACGGGTATGGTCCCAGCCCTTTCCCAGAATCCATTTCCCCCTATCTGATCTTGAGACCTTTTCCTTCACTCTGCCTGCCACTTCCTCCGGCGTCATGCAGTCATAGAGATCCAGCCTCTTCGCGTAGAGGCCTCCTCCCAGGAAGTGAATATGCGAATCGTTGAAGCCCGGACAGGCGAAGTTCCCTTTGAGATCTATCTTCTTCGTCTCCGGCGAAAGATATTTGCTCATTTCTAAATCTGTCCCGGCATCAAGTATCTTTCCATCCTTGATGGCTACTGCCTGGACGAGAGGAACATCATCTCCCGATGTAAAGATTATTCCGTTCATCAAGATGAGGTCGGCTGATTCTCTTTTCTCCATCTTACAACCTCCGCTGCAGAGTAACACGATACTCAAGGCAATGACATACAATCTGGAAGAAATACTGACTCTTTCAGTTTCTTTCATTGATCCATCCTTTTCACCAACGGCAATTGCTTTGCAAGGGAGTCCGGAACTCCTGAAAATTCTCAATTATTTTAGCATTGATACAGGATTGACAACGACGTATAATAAAGCTTGGCAAATTCACTCCATCGAGCTGTCTTCCACTGCCGCTTCGGGAACTGTCCCTCCCCGACAATCTGGCCATCAAGTTTGAATCCCTCTTTGACCTCGAACCAGGAAAAGTAAGAGGAACGGTTCTAATCAAATTCAATCCGTGTGGAACCAACGACCCCTACATCTTTCCTTATCCCGGTGTAAGAGTTTCTGTTTACCTGGATGACCTTGAAATCAGCCGAACTTTCACCGATGTCGATAGGATGTTTGAGATCGATGTGCCACCACGCCCGATCTTTGACATCGCGATATTTCAGCCTTTCGATTATGCGGTCTTCTTCAAGGGGGTCACTGCAAATCCAGAGCATGCGCTGGAACTCGGGGACATCCTTACTCATCAACGATTCTATCCTTCGTTCGTCCATGTTGAGTTCAAGGAAGGACTGGACAAAGAGAGTGCTGAACAGATTCTAGCCGACAATTGTCTTGCGGAAAAATTCTGGAAGAGTGAAAGTACCGTTATTGCAGAAATTGCGGATGATTCTCACATGAATGATGCACTGAAAAGGCTTATGCGCGAGGAAAATGTAGTATTGGCCAAACCGGCCTCCTTTTACCCAGACTGCGAGCCCTGAAGTGTAAAACCTGTCAGGCAAGCAAAGAATCGATGATGTTCTCCGAATGCATGATACTTCTTGAGAATTCTGAAAACCTTTCCTCCAGGATCGATATTCTCGTCTTCACCATGAGCTTCTGATAGTAATAAATGTTGTGGAAGGTATTGAGCCTGCTGGAGAGGATCTCGCCACTCACGTAAAGATGCCGCAGATACGCCTTTGAATAATTTCTACAGGTGCTGCAATCGCAGTCTTCGTCGAGCGGCGATGGGTCCCTGGCGTACTCTTCCCTCTTGATGTTGATCTTCCCCTTCGACGTGAATAACGAACCGTTCCTTGCATTTCTCGTCGGAAGGACACAGTCAAAGATGTCATAGCCTGCCGCGACCGCTCTTACGATCTCTCCGGGCGTTCCGAGCCCCATAAGATAGCGCGGCTTCACCTCGGGAAGAAACTGCGATGCGAAATTTATGATTCTCTCAACATCTTCTCTCGGTTCGCCGACGCTGACTCCGCCGACGGCAAAGCCATCAAAGTCGATCTGCGTGAGCCTTGAAGCGCTCTCCTCTCTTAACTCTTCGAACGCCCCACCCTGAACTATTCCAAAAAGGGCGACTCTTACCTTCCTTGCCTGAAAACTCCTTTCGGCCCAGAGATGGGTTCTTTCCATGGACCGCCTGGCGCTTTCATGATGCGTGGGATTCCCCGTGCAGTCGTCGAACGCCATCATGATGTCTGAATCAAGGGCTTCCTGGATCTCGATGCTCTTTTCAGGAGTGATGAAATGGGTCAACCCATCGATGTGCGAGCGGAACTCAACGCCATCATCGGAGACCTTCCTCAGTGGCGTGAGGGAAAAGACCTGAAAGCCTCCGCTATCCGTGAGGATGGGCCTGTTCCAGTTGATGAACCGGTGCAGTCCGCCAAGCTCTCTTATCGCTTCATATCCCGGTCTCAGATAGAGATGATAGGTATTAGCGAGGATGATCTCTGTCCCAGCTTCTACGAGCTCTTCTGGTGTCAGAGACTTCACCGTGCCCGCCGTCCCCACTGGCATGAAAGCAGGAGTGTTTATCACTCCCCTTTCCGTGATGATCCTTCCCGCTCTCGCCTTCCCATCAGTTCTAATCAGCTCAAACTTCATTTTCGATTCAGGATTCTTAATGTTGACAATTTACAGGATGAGCATTGCATCGCCATAGCTGTAGAACCTGTATTTCTTCTCGATCGCTTCCTGATAAGCGGCAAAGACCTTCTCCCTGCCGGCGAAGGCACAGACCAGCATGAGGAGCGTCGATTTCGGCAGATGAAAATTGGTGATGAGACGATCAACCACTTTGAAGGTGTACCCTGGGTAGATGAAAAGATCGTTCATTCCCTCACCTGCCCGGACGGTTCCATCCTCGGAGAAATATTCAATAGTCCTCACGACCGTCGTTCCGACGGCGCAAACTTTCCTCCTGTTCGCTTTCGCCAGGTTGATCCGTTTCGCGGACTCTGCGGTCAGTCTGCAATACTCGGAATGCATCTCGTGCTTTTCAATGTAGTCAACCCTCACGGGGCTGAAAGTGGCAAAGCCGATGTGAAGCGTCAATGGAATGATTTCGATTCCCGACTCTATCATCTTTTTCAGAAGCATTTCAGTGAAGTGGAGCCCGGCCGTCGGCGCCGCGACAGCCCCTCTCTCCCTCGCATAAACCGATTGATATCTCCGCCTGTCATCACCTTCGAATTTGCCAGATTCATCCCTCCTGATGTACGGTGGCAGCGGCATGAATCCGATCCTCTCTACCAGGTCAACAATATGTTCCTCTGCATGAAAGACGGCCCTATAGATCTCTTCGTTCCTCAAGAGGACTTCCGCTTGCAATCCGCCATGAAAAAAGAGCTTTGATCGCGGTTTGCAGGGTTTAGCAGCATTGATGAGGCAATCCCACTCCTCATAGAATTGCCCTCTTTTAAGACCGTGATCCGCGACCCTCTCAAGAAGAAGGACTTGCGCTTTCCCGCCGGTCTCCTTTCTTCCGAATAATCTGGCAGGAAAGACCTTCGTGTCATTGATGATCAGAGCATCACCTGGCTCCAGATAGTCAGCGATCTGAAAGAATCTCTTATGCTCTACCCGCCCGCTTGTCCTATCCAGGATGAGAAGCCTGGACTGATCCCGTTCTTTCTCAGGAAACTGGGCGATCAGCTCCTCTGGAAGATGATAGTCAAAATCGCTTGTCTTCATTGGCTCATCAGGAGCGAATCATGATGAGAAGCATCTTGAATCTCTTTGGAGCTTTGAGGGCGTGAGGCTGATTTGCGGGCATAATGACCATCTCTCCCTCCCGAACGATGTGCGACTTGCCTGAGATTATGACTTCCGCTTCCCCGTCGATGACGCAGACCATCGCGTCAAAGGGAGCCGTATGTTCACTCAGCTCCTGGCCCGAGTCGAATGCGAAAAAGGTCACTGTCCCGAGTTTCTTTTGAACGACCGTCCGGCTGACAATGGACCCTTCCTGGTAGGCCGCCAGATCGATCAACCTCATGACTTTGGATGTTACCCCTTCCAGCGATGGTTCTTTTGCCTGTTGCATAGCTCTTTTCATTCTCCATGGCAGACACGATTCAAAACGATCTCACGGAAACTTCTCCCTTATTAGGATAACATAAAAGAATCAGGCTATGAGCCATTAGTGAGATTCTTCGGGTTCACCGGGGAGTTTCTTCATCTTAAGTTCTTCACCATTATCCTCGACAATCCGGCGGTACCATGACTCCGGGTAGCCAGGATGGGTCGGTTTTCTCTGTGGCGTCTTGACGTTGCCATCCATGTATTTCACCAGGAGGTCTTGACCGAGCTTTCTCCACCTATCCACAACAATATTCCCCTGTTTGACGGAGTAATCGGTCAGGTAATCAACGGCCAATCGCGGCGATCTCTTATAGAGCTCAAGAGCAGCCTTCTCGATTTCGGGCTGGTCATTGATGAACCTTCCCTCTATCTCTCGCTGGACGACCTGTATATCCTGGATCATATCGCTGTAACGCGAATAGGCGAAGTTGGCAACCCAGTTGAAGACCCAGAAAGCTGCATCCCACGTAAAGTCGTATAACGAGCCGTTCCCCTTGGAGTAACTTTTGGGCACTTCCGAAATCCCGCAGTACATCGGAACATAAACGGTGCTGTACGTGTCATCCACGCCGAACCATAAGATCCCGCCTATGGGATCGGGAAGCCATGCGCGTGACTGTGCCACGAATGAAAAGCCTGTCTGCTGGGTGGATGTTGCGCGCTCATTCAGGTATTCAACATCATTCACCTTCCATGTCAGCGGTCTCCAGCGATACGGACACTGGAAGGGACCCGCACCGATGTCCTTTGTCAGGTCGAATTCGGTTCCCTCGAAATGATCCCTCATCAGCTCCATGACGTCGTGCACGGATAACTTCTTGTCTGGCTTGATCCAGAGCGGTAGTGGCTGAGAACCAAGAACACCTTTGACATAATCACTCGATATCTTGAGCGAGGAGGCCACCCTGTTGAACATCTCCCATACTCTCACCTCGCAGAATCGCAGCGCCCCGTAGGTCAGCGGCGCATAAGTGTCGGCAAAGCTGAAATCCTTATCCTCTCCTTTATAGAACCCCTTCTCTTTTGCGAATGAGATGACATCGGGGGCGTAGAGGCAGTTCTCGGGATCGTTCAGGGGGAACTGCCGGATCCTTGATTGATTGGCATGGGCGCAGACGTAACCATCGGGAACCCTGAGGGCAACCCAGACGGCTCCTTTGTTGTCAGGACCCTTGCCGATGATCTCCATGATCCAGACCTCGTTGGGGTCGGAGACGGAAAGCGATTCGCCGGTGCTGACGTATCCATGCTCCGCGGTCAGATCTCCGATGATCTTGATAGCTTCGCGCGCCGTCTTCGCTCGCTGAAGAGCGATGAACATGAGGCTTCCATAATCGAGAATCCCCTTGCCACCGTGACACTCATTCCTTCCACCAAATGTGGTTTCTCCGATCGCCACCTGATGCTCGTTCATCAAGCCGACGACTCCGTACGTGCGAGGAGCTTCCGGAATCTGTCCCAGATACTTCCCTGAATCCCATTCGATGACTGGATGCATCGCTCCCTGCATGTATATGCCGGGAGGCAGGTGGCTCAGATCTCCGTAAAACTCATGCGAGTCGGCAGAATAGGTAATCATCGTGGATCCGTCCGCCGAGGCTCCCTTCGTGATGAGGAAATTAGTGCAGGCATTTGCCGTTGAACATGGTACGCCAAACAGAGCAACGCAGATTATGATTAAAATAAAGGATGGGCTCGATTTTTTCATAATTTCGAATTCCTCCCGATTGAAAAGTTAATTATTTTACCATCGCCGGGAGGAAAGTAAAGGAATCAACTATTGTGCTAAAATAGAGCCACAATTTCTGCAGATGCTAACGGATCTTCAGAAAAGTATAAGATAAGAAAGGAATGGTATTGAAGAAGGTCATTTTCATCGAACCGAAAGCACCAGGCTATAATATCTTCAGCAAATTTGCTCTTCCGAGATTGGGGAGTGTCTTGCTTGCAACTATACTTGAGAATCGAGGCTATGAGACAGAGGTCTATTTTGAAGAGAGAGAAAGGATAGATTGGAACTCCGTTGCGAGCGCAGACCTCATCGGGATCTCCACGATCACATCCACCGCTCCAAGAGCCTATATGATTGCCCGTCGCATCTCGAGGATGGGGATGCCCATTGTTTTTGGCGGGCCGCACCCCACCTTCCTTCCCGAAGAAGCTCTCGACAATGGCGATTTTGTCATAAGAGGCGAGGGAGAAGAAACTCTACTGGAATTGATCGCGGCGCTCGAGGGCAACGGCAATCTCAAGGAAATCAAAGGTCTATCCTATAATTGCGGTGGACAGAAATTCCACAATCCCGACCGGGGCCTCTGCGAGAATCTCGACCTGTTGCCCGAACCGAATCTAAAGCTGATAAAGGGGTACAAGCCAGCTTCAGGATTTATGGTATCGAAGATAGTGCCTGTGATAACATCGCGTGGCTGCCCCTTTCACTGCAACTTCTGTACGGTCACACAGATCTTCGGGCGCGGATACAGGTTCAGAAGTGCTCAGCTGGTCATCGACGAGATCAAAAAATATCAGGGCTCGCACATCTTTTTCTATGATGACAATTTTGCCGCCGACAAGAAGCGGACGAAAGATCTCTTAAGGATGATGATGGAGCAGAACGCCGTTCCCGCCTCCTGGAGCGGGCAGGTCTGCATCGATGTGGGAAGAGATGAGCAGCTTCTTGGTCTGATGAAGAAGACGAACTGCGATACCCTCTATATAGGGATCGAATCGATCAATCCAAAGACGCTGAGACTCTACCATAAGGCTCAGAGCGTTGAACAGATCGTCAGCGGAGTCAAGAGGATCAAAGAGGCAGGGATCAGGATCCACGGCATGTTCGTTCTCGGATCTGATGAAGATGACATCAAAGTGATTCGAGAAACGCTGAAGTTTGCCAGGAAGCTCGGATTGGAAACGGTCCAGTTCATGATTCTGACGCCGCTGCCAGGGTCTCAGGTTTTTTCCACGCTAAAAGCGCAGAACAAGATATTCACTTACGACTGGGGGCTTTATGATGGACAGCATGTCGTCTACAGACCCTCCAGGATGATCCCTTCCGTCCTCCAGGCGGAAGTGTTCAGAACCATGAAAAAATTCTATTCATGGCAGAGAGTGGTCAAGCATTTTTTAAAAGGGGAATGGACCGACATGGTGATCAAGGGATACGCCATCCTGATCCTCAACAAATGGCAAAAGTTCAACGATGATTTCAAGGAGAAGCTCAGGAAAGGAATATACGACAAGCTAAGCCACAGAGGCGAAATCTCCCCCTAATCCATCCCTAAGAAAAAGCCTTATTTCTCTTGACTAATTGATAGAAGGCCTTTTGCAGCCTTTGAGTAACGGGACCGGGTTTGCCATTCCCAACCAGCCAATCGTCCCCCTGGACAACAGGGGTGATCTCAACCGTCGTCCCCACGATTAGAAGTTCATCCGCTTTTCTCAACTGGTTCTTAAGAATGGGGGACTCTTTGATCGGGATGTCCAATTGATGACACAGGCCGAGGACGATCTCTCGCGTGATCCCTGGAAGGATATAATTCGATTTCGGCGCTGTCATAAACTGCCCCTGGAAGATGCCGCAAAAATTAGAATGCGTCCCTTCTGTAATTGCGCCATCGCGGACGAAGATCGCCTCGGTGGCTCCCTTCTCGACTGCCTGCTGATGGGCAAGGACATTCGGCAACAGGGAGATAGATTTGATGTCACACCTAGACCAGCGGATATCAGGCACGAGGATGACCTTCGTCCCTTTTTGCAATTCGTCGTCATGCGGCTGGAGCAGGTTGGCGCACGCATAAACGGTTGCCGGAACTTCCTCCACCGGGAATCTGTGCAGACGGGGTGCCGAGCCCCTGGTAATCTGAAGATAGATGGTCGCCTGCCCGGAAGTCAGGTCATTTTCCCGGATCAATCTTTCGGCAACCATCTTCAATGAATCGATATCGGCATACGGGATCCGTAACTCCCGGACATTCCGTTCCAGTCTTTTCAGATGAGCTTCAACCTGAAACAATCCTCCATTATAGGAACGAATAACCTCATAGACTCCGTCGGCAAACAGAAAGCCGCGATCGTCAGGCGAAATTCTCAATTTTTCTTTAGGGATGTAATCTCCGTTGAGGAAAGCAAACATCTTTGCATCACCTTTCATCTTCAAACTCTGCTGTCCAGGAAAATTTTAATTAGGCTCAGCTGAAAAAACAAATCATCACAGAAATTTCTTTGTGTGATGCGGGATTGCTGGTACCATGAGGTCCGAAATGGAAAAAGAAAGTGCAAGGAATTTTCAAACATCAACGCAAAAAC
>JBFMGF010000073.1 GCA_040752675.1 Acidobacteriota bacterium | reverse complement strand
TAGGATCTGTTTTCATGTTCTTGTTGACGAGAATGTTTCCTTCTTGATCAAGAATGCAGAGATACATAGTTCTTGCATGGAGATCGATACCGCAGTAATATTGATGCTGTTTGGTGTAAAATTTCATTTGGCTTCTCCTTTCAATAACATTTGTTTTTACAATTCTATTTGGAGCCACTCCTGAATTTTCAACTGAGATTGGGATTGACTCCTTTTGGCGAGATACTACAAAGATTTGAACCTAAAAGGGAGCAGCCAAAAGGTTTTGGGAGCACTGGAAGGATCAGCTTAAATGGCAGAGGCTTGAACCTTACAAGAGCTTTGCACGGATGATCTATGACCATTTAGCAAGATGAATATATGAAAACGATGATCCTGAAAAACCAAGCTCTTATTGAGACCAGCCCGCTTGAATATAACGAACTACCTGAGCCAATCGCAGAAGAGAAACAGATTTTGATCAGGGTCAGGGCTTGCGGGGTGTGCCATACGGATCTTCATGAGGTGGAAGGGGATCTTCCACTCATCAAGAAGCCGGTCATCATCGGGCATCAGGTAGTGGGGGTCGTGGATAGAGTGGGGAAGGATGTCACCAAGTTCAAAAGGGGCGAGAGAGTCGGTATCCCGTGGGTTCACCGGACATGCGGAATATGTCATTTCTGCCGAAGCAGTTCCGAGAATCTGTGTGAATCGGCGAGGTTCACGGGCTACTCGGTCGATGGTGGATATGCGGAATTTATGGTCTCGGAAGAGGGTTTCACTTACCAGATCCCTGAAAACTTTTCCGACGAAGAAGCGACACCGCTTCTGTGCGCCGGGATCATCGGCTACCGCTCCATCCGCTTGAGCGATCTTCAGAAAGGGGAAAGACTCGGTCTCTTCGGCTTCGGAGCCTCCGCGCACATCGCCCTTCAGATAGCGCGGCACCATGGCTGTGAGGTCTTCGTCTTCACGAGAAGCGAGGAACATCAAAAGTTAGCGGCAGAGCTTGGGGCCGCCTGGGCTGGCAGAGCTGACGAACATCCTCCCGCGAAGCTCGACAGAGCCATTACTTTTGCACCGGCCGGCCAGGTCGTCCTGGCTGCCCTCGGACATCTCAGAAAAGGGGGAACACTTGCCATCAATGCCATCTATCTTGACAGGGTTCCTGAAATGGATTACGAAAAACATCTTTATTATGAGAAAACCATCCGGAGTGTGGCATCGAGCACCCGTCAGGATGCCGTCGAATTCCTCGAGCTTGCCGGCGAGATTCCAATAAAGACCGAAGTGAAAGTCTTTCCTCTGAAGGAAGCCAACAGAGCTCTACAGTTGCTCAAAGAGAGCCGCATCACCGGCGCAGCCACCCTTAAGATCTCATAAGCCATCCATATCAGCTTTTAATAGCTTCTGGAGGCTGAGGGCATTCTGGATTGCCCAGCCATGGGCATCGTTGTTGAAGTAGACGTAAACGTCTTTTTTCTGTCTCATCCACTCTCTTATCACGGAGGCATCTCTCTTAAGCTGGAAATCGGAGTAGCATCCACCATAAAGCTCTCCCTGAGTGCCGTGTCTTCTAAGATAGACAAAATCTCTTCAGAGGGATTTCCACATCAAATTCTGGCCAGTCCGCCCTGCAGACAGTGCAGCCACTTTCGTCCAGCATTTCGTAGATCTCATGGCACAGCCAGGACTCATGCCTGAATTCAAACGCATGCCTGGGCTTAGTAATTCGCTTCGGCTCGTCAGGATGTTCTGACTTTCCTGGTTTGATTCTCTTCTGTTTGCTCCGCTGGCACTCCTTGAGACTTTTCAGAAAAGCTCTCAATCTTCCAGCATCCTTCTTAAAGCCGGGGGAAAGCTGCCATAGAACGACGGAAAGCTTCTTCTCAAGGAGAAGCGCTCGCGAAAAGAAGTTTCTCAATGGTTCTTCAGCATCCTTCAGACGCTTGACATGGGTGATAAACCGACTTCCCTTGATAGCGAAGGAAAAATCGGACGGAGTCCTCTTCCTCCATCTTTCAAAGACTTTCTCCTGGGGTAGTCTGTAGAAGGTAACATTGAGCTCAACGGTCTTGAAGAATCTTGCATAATACTCGAGCCACTGATTCTGAGGCAGACCTTTCGGGTAAATTACCCCATCTGCCCAATGGTCGTAGTTGTATCCACTCGTCCCTATGAAGATTTTCTGTTTCATCTTCTGCACAGTCATTTATCTCCTGAAGCAATCTCAGGCAGGAGGCCTGATTTATTTGGGTTTACTTCGATAATTATTGAGCATGATCTTTAATTTTTCTTCACAGGAAGAGCAGAAATTTGGAGATTTGATGTCTGTGTCATGGAGACTGTTTGAAAAATGCATGACGCACGCAGGATTCTGGCAGTGACCCAGCTTGAAGCAATGCCCCAGCTCATGTACAGCTTCCTTTATCATCCGCTTCTCGAATACGGTCCTGCTGGGCATCATGCCGTAGAATTCCTCCCTCAGCCGTATCAGAGATATTATGGCAACGGAAGAATCGGAATACGCTTCACCGAAGACAAAATTCAGGGATGGGACATAGAGATCCACGTCGGCAATTCCCAGAATCTGTGCGGCATCTTTCGGAAAATACTTTTTGAGTTCATCGAGAATCAAAGACGAATGAAACTGATTACGCTTCTTGCTGTAAGCGAACTGGATGTTGTCTATCCCTTTTCCTATCTCGACAGCAAATCCAAACTTCTCCTTAAGTGGTTCGATAAGTTTTTCGATTGATGTGGAGCTTGCCTTGCCCACAGGAATCAGATAAATTTTTTTATTCATACTTTGACTCCAGCAATAAGGAACACAGGATAAAGCGGTTGCAGTGAACGCTAACATTAAAGCGACAAAGACGAAATGTCCCGATGAGTAAAGACGATTAAAATATCTTGATAAATTCGATTGGCGGAGCTCAGAAGCTATTGTTGAAAAATTCATTTTACTCCTGTATTTTTCCGGTGGGCCCGTCCGGATGCAGGTTTTCATCAGAATAATAAAAGGCGATGGG
>JBFMGF010000072.1 GCA_040752675.1 Acidobacteriota bacterium | reverse complement strand
AATGAACCTGAACAGAGCACTGAAGAGAATGACGTAAGGGATTGAAGAAAATCTAAGAGAGGAAAAAGAAGGGGAAAGGTATTCTTCTTAATAAAAAAACGAAAATGACTTTTTCAGCAAACCCTAAATAGAGGATTTTCATGGTCACCAATTGGTCACCGCAAATGGTTTTTGCCCATTTTCCCGACAAGCCGAAATCCTCGTAAATCATTGAAAATATGGTGCCGGAGGCCGGAATCGAACCGGCACAGAAGGTGACCTTCCGAGGGATTTTAAGTCCCTTGCGTCTACCAATTCCGCCACTCCGGCATTGGCGCTAATTTACAATAGCTTGAGGGGGATTTGCAAGGTTTATCAAAGAGTTTTTACTGTGGCAATCCGGAATTTTCAGAAAAGGGATAGTAGAGAATCTCCTATTCCTTCCAGAGGTGGTTGATGCCGTATTTCATGCTGCCATGAGTCAGGATGAGGAATAAGCCTCCGAGGATGGCGAGATTTTTCATGAATTGGATGAGCTGCATCTGGTCTGACCAGTTGAGATGGAAGATAAGCGTGGTTGGGATCAGAAAGACAATGAGGAGAAACGCTCCGACCCGGCTCGCACATCCCAGCAAGAGGGAAAGACCCCCGACGATCTCAAGAAAGATGGCGCCGAGCAGAAAAAGCCCGACTGCCGGTATCCCATGTGATGCCATGTATTGTCTCGTTCCGGAGAATTGAAAGATCTTTCCAATTCCAGAAGAGAGAAAAATTATCGAAATCAAAATCCTTCCAACGAGGTTTAAGATGCTCTGGACCTTATCCATGGCTCCTCCCTTTGATATTTTGATATACCTGAATTCCGAGGCAGGATGCCCCCGGCTTTTCTGATAAATGAGTCAAGCATCCTGCTTAACTACCAGCCAACGCGGACCCGATACTTGATGGAAACCTCGCCATCCTTTGGAATGCTAACATTAAATTCGATGGTGTGAGCGTCGATCTTCTCCCATTCATGGGAAGCTTCCACGATCTCCCAGCTTCCCGGGATAGGCTCCCTGACGGTCACGCTAACAGCTTCGCTCTTGTGATTCCTTATCTTGATCTCATAAGCCGATTCGATGTCATACCTGAATATCTTGATGTTCTTGAAATCGGTCTGGATCCTGTCGCAGACCACGTCAAAGGCTTCCCCGATCTTCAGCTTTACCATCTCGTCCTTTGGAGTGTGATCGATCGAGTCCTCGCCGATGAATTGCAGCGCTCCGCTTTTATCCTTCTTGTAAACTCGGACCGTCCCCTTCGGAAGCGGGACTCCCAGATGGTTCTCTTTCGTGTTCTTTATTTCAAGAAAAACACCCACTTTCTGGTTCTGTTCAATAGTGCCGTAACGATTCCTGTAATAGTAAGGTCTTCCGGCTATGAGAAGTCTTTTGAGGACCGGGATGTCCGACGAAGTCAGAAGGTTCATTTGCTTGGTCTGGTTGTCTTTAATAGTGGTTCTTCTGTCCAGCGAGTAGAGGTGGTATTCGAAGAATGCTTCCTCGACGAACTGTGGAGCGGCTGCCGCTTCCATCGGAACTCCTTTCCTCAGATACGCCCTTTCTTCTTCCACCCTGTGAATCTCCCCGGCGACAAGTTTCAGGAGAGCATTCTCATATGTAGCACCGCTTCTGTTATCAATGGTCACCCATCCTGTGAGATCTGCTTTCGTGTCGTCTTCATTCACAGAGACCACATAGTCGCAAAGCCAGTTCAGCCCTGATGTAAGGTAGCTTGCTTCCACTCTGTGCCTTGTTTCTCCCCTGTTGTTCAGGAGCCAGACGAGAGTCGGCGTGCTCACAAGATTTTCCGGAATCTTGGGCAGGACGACCCTTCCCGCATGCCCGATTGAGATCCGGTCCCCGATTTTGTAGATGGGGCCCTGGTTCACGCTGAGGAGTGTGGCTTTCGTAGTCTTTTCGACGAAATTTTCATTCTGCTCGATGAGCTCGACCTCCTGGCCGACATACTTCTCCATCAGTTTGTCAGGGTTGATCAGGTCGTACTCGTAATTCTGTTCAAGAATCTCCAGTTGATCAGGTTGCGTGAGGGATTTCAGGTGAGTCGTTTTCGGGTTGATCTGCGCTGCCACGTCCATGAACTTGAGCTCAAAAATTCCCTTGCCAATTTGGATCTCCCGGGTCTCCTTGACAAGAGCGATGTTGCTGTTGTAGACAGTGATGGCGACGTCTTTCCTGTCATCCTTCGTCGAAGAGGATTCCGCTGCAAAAAGCCTGGACATCAAGAAGAGACTTAAGATGGACGGCAGAAGGACAACACTCAAGAATCTTTTATTATTTAGAGATTTCTTAATCATCTTAGATTCATTGCGGTTTATTGATTTTTTGATCATGGGAACCTCGCCTGATTCTGTAGTTGCAAAAATTCTATGTCAAAACCAGGCGATTATCAAATGAATTTATCGGTGAAGATGTTCGGAAGTTTTGTTCGATGCAACGCAAGAGTCAATAGCAATTCTATCTATCTAAAGATAATCTTAAGGAAGCGGCGTTTACCAACTTTCAGGAGGTATTCGGCGGGCTTCCCGGCTTTCAACTCGGTATTCTCATCGCTGATCTTGAGACCATCCAGAGAGACTCCCCCCTGCTTGATCAGCCTGATCGACTCGCTCGTCGATTTCGAGATGCCGGCTTCCACCATCAGTTTTGCCAGCCAGATGTTCTCCTTGCCGCACTTCCTGACAAGCTCATCCATTTCTTCTGGCGTTTCTTTTTTCGCAAAGACCTTCTCAAACTCCCGCTCCGCCTTCTCGGCAGCATCGCGGCTGTAAAACTCTTCGATGATCTTCTTCGCAAGGTCCGACTTTGCCT
>JBFMGF010000071.1 GCA_040752675.1 Acidobacteriota bacterium | reverse complement strand
CCTTCCATGATACGTTCTCTCCCCACTAGCATAGGTTGATGGTATTAATCCCGCATACGAATACAGTTTCTTCGCACAAGAAAACCGCTCAATCTCATCAATCTCATACCGGATCAGAATAGCTAAATACTGGCAATTGACATCCGGGTTTTCTTCTCTCAATATAATAAAGGTTTCACCAACCATTAACCATTGGGAGGATGTCATGAGAGAAGAGATCCGATCACAAGCAAGGGATTGCTGGGATTCTGTTTATCGTCGTCAGATTTCCCAACAGTTGTATCAGGAGTTTCAAGGAGAGTACGCCTTTCCTCGTGCGGTCTGCCGATCCTTATCAGAGCTGTTTGAGAGTTATCTGGATCTTTACTTTGGGAGTAAGAGGAAGGAGGGAGAGATCATCTTTCATGGGGTCTCCAAGGAGATTCCTCCTGGAGTCAAGATTGAGGAGATGAAGTTGATCCCTGTGAGACTCACGCTTTATTCACCGGAGGACTGTCAGTGTATAAGTCAGAAGGAGCTTTTGAGGAAGAGGATATTAAGGCTGACGGGGGAGGCATTTCATCAGGGGGTTCTCCTCACCCAACCGGATCTTTCTGTTCTTTTGGGGGAGAGCTTGAGAACGATCATCCGACACATTCGGGAGCTGGAAAAAGAAGGGGAGGTGGTGTTGACCCGAGGCAGATGGAAGGACATCGGACCAGGGACGAGTCACAAGAAGAGGATCGTGGAGCTGTACCTGAAGGGGTATGAATACACGGAGATATCCCGGAGGACGAAGCACAGTTCGGAAGCGATCTTAAGATACATCAAGGATTTCGCGAGGGTATTGATTTTGAAGGAAGAGGGGTACGGGGAGAAGGAGATCCGTCTGATCAGCGGTCTATCGGAGAGGGTGTTGAGAGAGTATCTGGAATTGATCAGGGAGTATGACCAGGAGGAGTATTCGGAGAGGCTGGATCAGTTGAGGGAGATCTATCGAAAAAAAAGAAAGGTCAAGGAAATCCAGAGGAAGAAAACGAGGAAAGGATCCGTCAGATCGAGGAGATCAAAGAGATGAGAGTGCCTCCCATGATCGAGAACAAGGTGAATCACTCCATCAAGGGAGCGATCATTGATTTATTGAAGAAGGAGTATCAGTTCATTGCTGGGGAGAAGATCCAGGAGATGTTTGCTCAAGATATTCTGAAGGTCATGGATCGATGTTGGAAGGATCCCTGGAGGATGGAGGTGGGTCAGGTGTTGTGGTATGGGGCGAAGAAGGAAGAGAAGCCTCATTATGGAAGAGGAAGCAAAAACACTTCTCTGACTCCAGTGGTGTTGACGTTGATCTCTTCTGAAGATTTAGAGAGGAAGCAGCAGGGGTATTCGGACCGAGAGATCAAAGAGAAGAAGATGGCGCGGTTGTTCCGGGAAGCTTTTGAGCAGGGAGCGCTTTTGACTCACAGTGATCTGGCCTTTCTTCTTCATCTGTCCACAGGGACGGTGAGCAAGCAGGTGAGGGAGTATATGGAGAAGACGGGAGAGATCTTACCGAGCCGAGGGATTGTTCATGACATAGGAAGAGCGGTCACTCACAAGAAGATCATCATTCGCTTGTACCGGGAGGGTTATCAGACCCCGGAGATTGCGAGAAAGACGTCTCATTCGGAAGAGGCCTGTGATCGCTACATCAAGGCGTATCGGAAGGTTTTGACGTTGAGCAAGAAGCTGAAGCCGGAAGAGATCTCGCGGACCCTGGAGATGAGTTTGAGTCTGGTGAGAGAGTATCTGGAACTTTCCAATGAGAAAGAAGGAGAATGAAAAGGTATGATGACTTCTGCTTCAGAGAATCTTTGCTTTTCTTCTGAGAGAGTTTTCAGTAGAATGATGGCAATGAAGAAAACCTTAAAAATCGCTCATTCCTATCTAAGTGCCAAATGGCACTTTAGTAAAAAACCAATTTCCTATTCATTTAAGCTTGTCACTTTGGGAACACCAAGCTGGATGTCAGTGACCGATTATGAGACATCTCACTTGTAATATAAATCAAATCGTGCAGTTGCAAATTCCCTTGTTAAAGGCAACATCCTCCGTCTCTTTGCAGACACAAATTTTATCATCAGCTGAGCTTTGTGGCTCAGAGCCCTCCCCCACCTTCCAGAATCCAACAGAGTATAGAGTTAGACATGATAAGAGAAGATCCCTTTTGAA
>JBFMGF010000070.1 GCA_040752675.1 Acidobacteriota bacterium | reverse complement strand
TGCGCATCGGTCTCTGATCTCCTTTCTGTTAAGTGTTAATAATAAAAGGAGTTCTATCAGAGTTTCCGATGCGTTTCTACATTTTATTTGCTCTCAGTTCTCATGTACACTTTTTGGATAGGAACCATATATTTTATCACACCGCAAGACCAGTGGAACTACTGCCGCCTTTCTCTCTTTAATATTTCTTGTGGAATCTGGATGGTGTTAGAATCTCAATAGCGTTTCAGATTCGTGGAGTTTGAATGATCACACTCAGGGCAAGGTGGGTCGTTCCAGTCACATCCATGATCATAGAGGATGGCGCGATCGTCATCAGTAAAGATAGGATCGTAGATCTTGGACCTGCAGACAGGATCTTCAAGAGATACAGGTCGATAAGGAAAGACCTCGGAGCGGCCATTCTGTTACCTGCCCTCGTCAATTGCCACACCCATCTGGAGCTCTCTCATCTAAAAGGCAGAGTGAAGACAAGAACGGGCTTCGTTGAATGGATAGGTTCGCTCATAAGGATGAGGGAGCAAGACGATGAGAAGGAAGTAATCAAGAGAACCAAGGAAGCAATAGACAGGATGTACCGGTCCGGCACCTCCTCTGTCGGCGAGGTCTCCAACAGCCTGGTCACCATGAAAGCCCTTTCCGAAAGCAGGCTCCGGGGAATCATCTTCAAGGAGATCTTCGCCCTTAGGGATGAGGATGCCCTGAGGTGCTTCACGAAAGCCCTTGAGGAGATGCAGGAGTTCAAAACGCTCTTCGGGAAGAGCGGTCGGTTCCGCTTTTCCATTACGGCGCACGCACCTCATACTGTTTCCCCTGTTCTTTTCAGGATGGTGAGACAATTTCAACGTATGAGCGATTCCATCATCTCGGTCCATCTTGCCGAATCCCAAGACGAGAAGAAGCTGATCGAATCGGGAAGGGGCAAACTAAAGGACTATCTAATTGAAAAAAGTTTCTGGAACTATGGCTGGAAGGTTCCCGGAGTCTCTCCGGTGAAATACCTCGACCGCCTCGGCATCCTGTCCGGGAGGATGCTCGCCATCCATTGCGTCCAGGTGAGCGCCCATGATATGGACATTCTCCGAAAGAGAAAGGTTTCCGTCGTTGTCTGCCCCAGGAGCAATAGAAGGTTGAAGACCGGCAAAGCACCGATCGCCAGGATACTCAGCGCCGGGATCAACGTTGCACTCGGCACCGATTCCCTTGCCAGCAACAGCGACCTAAGCATCTTCCAGGAGATGAAATTTCTCGGAAAGGAATTCCCTGACGTGAAACCGGATGAGATTCTGAGAATGGCAACGATAAATGGAGCAAAAGCCCTGGGACTTGGAAAAGAGCTTGGATCTATCGAGAAGGGGAAGACAGCCGATCTGATTGCCATCGACATCAGGGGAATGAAGAAGCAGGATGACCCTTTCGGAATTCTCCTGTCAAGTCCCAATCCGGCCCGCGTTTTCCGCCCCCTTCCTTCAGATCAGCGTTGAATGACAACGCTCACATTCAGCAACACAGTTTGCATAAAGATTCGTCACAGGCAATGATTCTTTCGTAAAATTGATGCGTGGTATAAAATAAAGGGAAATTTTCCATCTGATGGAGCATCGATAGAGATGGGCATCCTGGCTAAGATGATAGATTACGGGAGAATGGTGAAGTTCCATCACAGCGTCTTTGCCCTTCCCTTCGCCCTTGCGGGGACAGCCTTCGCTTCCATGGAAAAGGGGATCACTGTCGCTCAGGTTGTCTGGATCGTTCTGGCTATGGTAGGGGCAAGGAACGCCGCAATGGGATTCAACCGGATCGCCGACGAGAAACTTGACGCGCTCAATCCGAGAACCTCCCACTGGGCGCTTCAGAGGAAGATCCTGAAGAGATGGGAGGTCGCCATTTTCGTCATCGCTCTCTCGGCTCTCTTCGTCTTCTCGGCATACATGCTCAACTACCTCTGCTTCTACCTTTCCCCTCTTGCCCTTTTCATCATCTTCTTCTATTCCTACACCAAGAGGTTCACATGGTTGAGTCAGATCTTTCTCGGGCTCTCTCTCTCTCTCTCGCCGATCGGGGCCTGGATCGCCATCCGGGGCGACATCACGATGGTCCCGATCCTCCTCGGTTGCGCCGTGATCTTCTGGGTGGCTGGATTCGATACTATCTATGCCTGTCAGGATTACGAGTTTGATCTGAAAATGAACCTGTACTCCGTTCCGAAGAGGTTCGGCCTTCCAGCGGCGCTGAAGATCGCGCTGTTTTTCCATCTCGCCTCGCTGATCTTTCTAATATCGGTTCTCTATTTTCTGCGCGTGAATCCTTACATCTATTCGGCAGGTATCGTCATCATCGGCATCATTATTTTCTACGAACATTCCCTTATAAAGCCTGATGACCTCTCGAAGGTCAACATCGCCTTCTTCAATATGAATGGTATCATCAGCCTCGTCTATCTTGGGACATGCACGACTAGTGTGATGCTTTCCTGAGGGAATACCCATGGAAACAAGAAAGATCGTCGTCGGAATCACGGGTGCCAGCGGGGCTATTTACGCCATCCGGCTGCTCAAGGCTCTTCTCGAGAAGGATGCTCACATCGACCTCATCATATCTGGCTATGGAGAGAGGATCCTGAAGGAGGAGACTGGATTCGACTGCAGGAGCGAGACTGCCATACACTACATTAGGATGACTTACGGGATGTCCAGCCGCAATGGGGTCACAGTCGTGAAACACGATTTTCACGATCTGGCAGCTCCTATCGCAAGCGGCTCTTACAGGACGGAGGGTATGGTTGTCATCCCCTGCTCGATGAAATCGCTGGCCGGGATCGCCCACGGATTATCGAGAAATCTGATCGAACGAGTGGCCGATGTGACACTGAAAGAAAAGAGGCCTTTAATCATCGTGCCGAGGGAGACACCTCTCAATCTAATCCATATCAGGAACATGGCCTCTGTCGCTGAAGCCGGAGGGATCGTCCTTCCTGCCATGCCGGCTTTCTACAATAAGCCGAAGAACATCAACGACCTTGCCGACTTTATTGTGGGGAAGATTTTCAACATCTTGAAGTTTGAAAACACACTTTTCACGCCCTGGAAATAACCATCCTCTCATCTTGTTGATAGAAAAAATTCCCTTTCCTTGAGGGGAGAGAATAGAAGAAAATGCAAACAGGTCAATAAGTCGTTAGGTAGCGATCGAGTTCCCACGGATGGACCTGGGCGATGTATTCCTGCCAGGCCGCAAGCTTCGCCTGGATGAAGTGCTCGAGGATGTGCTCCCCGAGAGCCTCCTGGATGACTTCATCCTTCCGGAGCTGTTTGATAGCCTCGAAGAGATTCGGAGGAAGGTCGTCGATCTTCAATCTTCTTTTTGCCCTATGACTCATCTCGAAGATGTTCTTGTTGACCGGAGGACCAGGATCGATCTTATTCTTGATGCCGTCGAGTCCTGCCTTGAGCATCACTGCAAGCGCAAGATATGGATTACATGAAGGATCAGGCATTCTTAGCTCTACCCTCGTTCCGATCCCTCTCCTTGCCGGGACGCGCGCGAGCGGGCTTCTGTTCCTCTCCGACCAAGTGATGTTGGTCGGTGCCTCATATCCGGGCACGAGCCTCTTGTATGAATTGATCAGAGGATTGGTGATGGCACACATCCCCTTAGCATGCCTGAGCAGCCCTCCGATATACCATCTGGCGATATTGCTGAGCTGGTATTCAGCGTCGGGATCGTAGAATGCATTGTTTTTCCCCTTGAAGAGGGACATGTGTGTATGCATCCCTGACCCATTCACTCCCCTGATCGGCTTGGGCATGAAGGTGGCATGAAGGCCGTAGTCGAGAGCGACCCTTCGCACGATCAGTTTGAACGTTGCTATGTTGTCGGCCGTAGTCACGGCTTCTTCGTATTTGAAGTCGATCTCGTGTTGACCGGGTGCGACCTCGTGGTGAGCCGCCTCAACTTCGAATCCCAT
Source organism: Acidobacteriota bacterium (assembly GCA_040752675.1). Taxonomy (NCBI): domain Bacteria; kingdom Pseudomonadati; phylum Acidobacteriota; species Acidobacteriota bacterium. The sequence goes on along the minus strand of JBFMGF010000070.1, from coordinate 3,104 downwards.
CGCCTCCAGGACATTAACGATGTCTCTTCTCGCTTCCTCACCCTTGTCGATCGGAGCCAAGTCGAAGTACCCGCCGCTATCGTGTGTCTTCACCGTTGCGTTACCGTCCTCATCCTTTTGGAAGAGGAAGAATTCCGCTTCCGGTCCGGCGACCATCGTGTATCCCATCTTTTTCGCCTCTTCCGTCACCTTCTTGAGAGTCAGGCGCGGACATCCCTGGAAGGGAGATTCATCAGGATTGTAGATGTCGCAGATCAGCCTGGCCACCTTTCCTCTGGTATCCTCCCAGGGGAATATGCGGAAGGTCTCAAGGTCCGGCTTCAGGAGCATGTCTGATTCCTCAATCCTCACGAAGCCTTCGATGGATGAGCCGTCGAAGAGGACCTGTCCATCCAGTGCTTTCTCGAACTGGTTCTCGGGAACTTCCACGTTCTTGTTGACGCCAAGGATATCGGTGAACTGAAGCCTGATGAACCTGATCCTCTCTTTCTTGCAAATTTCCAAGATCTGTTTCTTATCCATGGAATCTCCTTAAGATAGGGACGTTAATAATAATACCCAATCTGCAATTTTTCAAAGCCAGTTGAATAATGCGGAATGGATAGATTCTGAATTAGTCTTCGGGCGCAAGTCCTTCCTTGAAGGCAATTGGATAGGATTGGTCGGTCAGATGGACCAGACAGAATTCTCTGGCAAGTTTTCCTATCCTCGCTGCCTGACTGACGGAGAGATGAGTATCTGGCAGGATCCCTTGATCTTCGGCAAAGGAGGCTTCGATTATGGCATAATCGGCCCCCCTCACTTCGTCCATCAGCTTTCTGGACGGGCCCGTATCGCCGCTGATGACAATCTTTAGATCACCCGCATCTTTGTCCTTGAAAATGATCGTGTAGCCAACGGCGGGGATGAGCTCAGATCTCCCTGAAATGGAACCGATATGTCTAGCGGCAAAGGGGATGACATTCATGTTGCCCAGAGTGATCGCTTCCCCTTCTCTGATTTCCTTAAGATGCAATTTAAAGAGAGAATCCAGGGCAAATAGCTTCTCATGCAGGGCCGTGATCTCCTGAAGCTCGATGGAGCCGGATGGGAAATGGATAGGAAGGGGAGCCTTCCTTTTGATGAATCTGAGATATCCAAGAAGCCCCCACAGGCCGCCGATGTGGTCGTAATGCCCGTGCGTAAAGAAGATCCCGTGAAGCCTTTCAAACCTGTAGTCCCTCCCCTTGAGAAGCTTCAACGTGCCATCACCAACATCGATGAGGAAATCCTCTGAGACCATTGAAATCAAGATGCTCGATGAGACAACCCCTTCTGCCGAGAGGATATCGACAGCAACGCTACCTTTTGCCCATCTTCTCTTCATCATCTAGCCAATGATTTCCGTTATCTTTCTATTTTTCCTCTTTCTTCTTCTCAAAATGAACGGGAGCTGAAGGATTGGAAACGTCATATACGGCAAGGCCAGCGGCATCGGCGGCAACGAAGGCATGATTGCCTGATACAGTCACGCCGTTGGCGGAAGCCGGCGTTTTGATGGAGCCCTTCTCGACCGGGTTCCCTGGCTTGGAAACATCGATGATGCGCAGACCGCCGTTCCCATCAGCGAGATAGGCCAGCTTACCTCTTACCGTCAGACCTCTCGTGAAATCTCTTGTCGGGATCGAGCCGAGCTCATGAGGCATCTCAGGCTTTGAGATATCGTATATCCTCAACCCACCATGACCATCCGCGACAAAGAGCTCCTTTCCAGAAACGGCAAGATGGCGTGCCTCGCCTGCAGTCTTGAATTCGGAGATTTTGTCGATCCTATTCCCTTCGATCCGGAAAATCTTCACGCCGTTAAAGGCGGCTGCCGCGTAAACGAGGTCACCGGCCGTGACGACATGTCGGTAATAATCCTTTGTATCAGAAATATCATGATGAAAGACCTCTTTCGGATGGCGCGGGTCAGAAATATCAAAGGCGAGCAAGCCGAAAGTTCCATCTGCAACGAAGCAGAGCTTTCCTGCTATGGCAGTGGCCATGGCAGCTCCAGGTGTCTTGAGGTGAGCAACCTCCACCGGAGAATCAGGTTTCGAAATATCAAAGAGCCAGAGTCCGGATGGACCGGCACTCAGGATGGCGTTCTGGCCGCTCAGTGTGACAGAGGTTCCGCTTCCATGAACATACGCCGTGCCCGCTTCCTTCACCTCTGCCGGAACTGCAACGTCAAAGATGATGAGACCCGCAGTCACGGCGGCAAAAGCATATTGATCCTTGACCTGGATGGAATACATCCTGCTCTTCAACTCCGGGAGGATCCTGGAAGCATCCACTTCCTGCGAGAATGCTGGAGGGGGCGAGGACGATGCGAGAGAGAGGGAAAGGGCTGCAAAAAGAACGAGCATCTTAATTCCTGTCATGTTCGACTCCCGAAATATATGTTCTAATTTTTCAATAATGCTACCATAAATGAGCTGTTGATGGAAACTCTCAAAAGCTCTTCCTATTTACTTTATCGGGATTTGAAAATAAGATATTCAAGCATCTATCAGAAAAGATGGTACTGGAGAGGTGACATAATGAAGTATTCATTTTTGCTTTTTGCTGCCATCCTGTTTTCCTGCTCGATCTTCGCGCAGGTGAAGGTCCCATTCGAGCAGTTCTTCGAAGACGGGACGTTGAGAATCGACTATTTCTCGGCCGGAACAAAGACGGAGGAAACGATCAGCCTCGACGAGTTGCGGAAGGAGCCATACTGGGCGGGGAGCAAAACGAACCTGCTCGATCCGTTCAACTACGGGAAGTACATCGTAAAGGTTTTCGACCTCAACACGAATCAGCTCATCTACTCGCGTGGATACTGTACCTTATTCGGCGAGTGGCAGACGACGGACGAGGCTGCCAGGGGTTTGAGGAGAACATTTCACAATTCTGCATTGATTCCCTATCCAAAGAACAAGGTCCAGGTGACCATTTCTACGAGGGACAGGGAGAACATCTTCCGCGAGATCTACTCCATCGTCATTGATCCCAATTCCCATCAGATCAAGAAGGACAGGCCCTACAGAGATTCGAAGGTGCACAAGCTCCTGTACAACGGCGAACCATCGAAAAAGGTC
>JBFMGF010000069.1 GCA_040752675.1 Acidobacteriota bacterium | reverse complement strand
CGTTCCTCCGGGCTTCAATGTTCTGGATAGAAACCATGGGAATCCTCCTTTATGTAGATTTATATCTACAATATCATATCCATAAAAAAAGTCAACAGCAAAAACCCACTTTCATGACGCAAACCCCGTACAATCCCTTTGCTTGACAAAGCAGAAAAGTAGGTGCTAAATTTACCGTTTAAATTCTTGAGGTTAGCTTGTGAAAAAGGATATTGACTTCAAGAGGACCTTGAATCTTCCCAGCACGGACTTCAGAATGAAAGCGGATCTTCTCGAGAACGAGCCGAAGATGATACGGTTGTGGGATGAGATCGGCCTCTACGATCTTATCAGGCAGGAGAGAAAGGGGAGAGAACGGTTTGTCCTCCACGATGGTCCTCCTTACGCCAATGGAAACATCCATCTCGGCCAGGCGCTGAACAAGATCCTGAAAGATTTCATCGTTAAGTCAAGGACTATGATGGGGTATGATGTCCCGTATCTTCCTGGATGGGACTGCCACGGGCTTCCCATCGAGCATATGGTTGACCAGCAGCTCGGCGAGAATAAGTTCAGGATGAACAAACTTGAGATAAGGAGACAATGCCGTGCTTATGCGGAAAAATATATCGAGGTCCAGAAAAAGGAATTCATCAGGCTGGGCATCTTCGGAGAATGGAGCAAACCCTACACGACACTTGATGGAGAGTACGAGGCAACCGTCATCGATCAGCTCGGGAAGTTCTTCGCCAACGGATCCATCTATTTCGGGAAGAAGCCGGTTCACTGGTGCTCTTTCTGCAGAACTGCTCTCGCAGAGGCGGAAGTGGAGTACGATGATCACGTTTCTACGTCAATCTATGTGAAGTTCCGGTTGCTCCTGACAGATGAACTGTTGAGCGAGATCCCTCCATTGAGGGATTACAGGGATAAGACCTTCGTCGTTATCTGGACAACGACGCCATGGACGCTTCCTGCCAACAGAGCCATAGCCCTGAATCCCGATTTCGAGTACGTCTTTGCCAGGAGTGGCGGTGAAGTGTATCTAGTCGCGCGTGACCTCCAGGCGCAGTTTGCGATGGCCTGCGGGATACAGAATCTGGAAGCGCTGGGAAGTGTTAAAGGGAAGGAATTGGACTGGAAATTTCCGAAAGAGCCGTTCCTCGTGAAGCATCCCCTCTATGATTTCTACGCGAAGCTCATCAATGGAGAGCACGTAACGCTTGAACAGGGAACCGGATGCGTCCACACGGCTCCGGGGCACGGCGAGGATGACTTCATAGTCGGGAAAAGATATCCGGGCCTTGAGGCCTACGCTCCTGTTGCAGATGATGGCAGGTTTACCGAAGACGCCGGAAAGTATGCAGGCCTACATGTCTTCGATTCCAACAGCATTATCATCGAGGATCTGAAGAGGAACGGTTCTCTCCTCAGCTCAACTGACATCCTGCATCAATACCCGCATTGCTGGAGATGTAAGCAGCCCACGATATTCAGGGCAACGGAACAATGGTTCATCTCGATGGACAGGAATGACCTGAGAGTTAAAGCCCTGGAAGAAGTCAGAAAGGTTCGATGGATACCCGATTTCGGTGAGCAGAGGATTTACAACATGATAGAGACGAGACCGGACTGGTGCATATCCCGGCAGAGGGTCTGGGGGGTTCCCATTCCGATATTCATTTGCAAGAAGAGCAAATCCGACGATATCCACTTCATTCAGGATAAGAATGTATTCGATCATATCGCCGATCTCTTCAAGAAGTATGGTTCCGATTTCTGGTTTCAGAAGAGTGTCGGCGAGCTTCTTCCGGAGGGAACGAAGTGCAGCGTCTGCGGATCAGGAGAGTTCCGTAAAGAAGAGATCATCGTGGATGTCTGGTTCGAGTCGGGCTCAAGCCACTGCGCCGTCCTCGGAAAGAGAGAAGACCTGCCATGGCCTTCCGACGTTTATCTGGAAGGCTCCGATCAGTACAGGGGATGGTTCCATTCCTCCCTCCTGGTCGCCGTCAACAATCGCGGTTCCGCTCCTTACAGAACTGTAATAACACATGGATTCACGCTAGACGGCGAGGGGAGAAAGATGTCCAAATCCCTCGGAAACGTCATCTCCCCGATGGAAGTCTGCAATGAGATGGGTGCCGAAGTCCTCAGGCTCTGGGTCTCCATGATCGATTACCTGAGCGACATGCGTCTATCGGAGGAAATCCTGAGGAGAAACGCTGAAGCATACAGAAAGATAAGAAACACTTTCCGGTACTTCCTTGGAAATCTCTATGACTTTGATCCAGAAAAGGATTCCGTTCCCTATTCGGAGATGCTTGAAATTGACCGTTGGGCTCTCCTGCATCTCAACAGCTTCATCAAGAAGATTCTGTCGGCTTATGAGAACTACATGTTTCATGTCATCTACCACAGCCTGCACAACTTCTGTGCGGTGAGCATGAGTTCCTTCTACCTCGACATCCTGAAGGATCGCCTCTACACTGCTGCTCAGGGCTCACGGCGGAGACGTTCGGCCCAGACGGCCCTCTTCAGGATATGCGAAAGCCTCTGCCAGTTGATGGCTCCCATCCTCTGTTTTACAGCCGAAGATGTCTGGAGGAGTATGCCTGGGCGCGAATCGAGAAAGATCTCCGTTCATCTGACAGAATTTCCCGCTCTTCTCGATCTGAAGGAAGAACCAGAACTTCTGGAAAGGTGGGATCGTCTTCGCGAGATCCGGGAGGACGTCTCCAAGGCTCTCGAGATTGCCAGACAGGAGAAGATGATCGGAAACTCGCTGGAATCCAAGGTGCGCATAGATGCGCCTGATGAAGTGATGGATTTTCTTAAAAGTTTTGGAGGTGAACTGCGATTTGTCTTTCTTGTATCGCAGGTGGAGTTCGGGAAGACTTCCAACAAGCGGTACTTCAGCGAAAAGATCAAAGGGCTCTCCATCGAGGTTCTCATGGCGGATGGCGAGAAGTGCCAGAGATGCTGGAACTATTCTTCTGACGTCGGAGTAGCCTCCGATTATCCAGGTATCTGTGGCAGGTGTGTGCAAGCGATCGAATCGGGTATCTCGTGAACCTTTGCCTCTATGAAAATCATAAATAAGAAGATGTTGTTTCTGGTCCCATTGCTCCTAGTCATCCTGGACAGGGTTACGAAAATGCTTGCCGTGAGCTATCTCCAGGAGATGAGCCGTCCTGTTTGTGTGATCAATGGATTTTTCAATCTCATCTTTTCGACGAACCGAGGAGCTCTTTTCGGGTTTCTGGATGCGCTCGCTGACCCGGTGCGATGGATAATCCTCACACTGATACCTCTCTGTGTCGTGCTGATAATAATCGTCATCATGGTCAGAATCCATCCGGATGAGAAACTTCTTGGTGCCGGAATGACTCTCATTCTCGGCGGTGCCATCGGGAACCTGATCGACCGGATCCTTTATGGAGAGGTGATTGATTTCCTTGATTTCTACCTGGGCAAGTTCCACTGGCCCGCCTTCAACCTGGCCGACTCTTTTATTAGCATTGGAATCGCGCTGATATTTTTTGATATGATTTTTATAAGATCGGAAAAGAAGTGACAGATGCATCCTATACTGATTGATCTTGGAGAGGTGAACCTCCCTCTTTTCGGTGAGGTTCATTTTTTCATTCCAACCTATGGGTTCATCGTGATGATCGCGGCCTTTCTAACGCTGATGATCTGGATTAAGCTATCGAAGCGGGAAGGGTTCGATGTCTCCAGGATGATCGATCTCGGATTCTATCTCCTCCTCGCTGGGATCGTCGGGTCTAAAGCTGCCCTCCTGCTCGTGGATTTTCGATACTATCTTGAGAATCCTGGTGAGATCATTTACATCTATAAAGTTGCAGGGGTTTATCTCGGCGGCGTCATCGCCGCGCTGGCCACAATCATCATTTTTGCTCTCAAGAACAGGCTCCCTCTGTGGAGGCTCTCCGATACGATATGCATCCCTCTTCCCCTCGGTCAGGCCATAGGAAGAATCGGATGCTTCTTCGCTGGATGCTGCTTTGGAAGACCTGCAGAGGGGCTGTCGTGGGCAATCACCTTCACCAATCCAATCGCGCACGAAAATACCGGAGTACCGCTGGGCATACCGCTGCATCCCACGCAGATCTATCAATCTCTCAATGATTTCACACTTTTCCTGATGCTCCTGGTTCTCTGGAGATTCAAAAAGTTCGACGGAGAGATCACCTGGAGCTATATCTTCCTTTATTCACTGAGCCGGGGGATCATCGAGCTATTCCGGGGAGACATCAGCCGCGGACTATACTTCAATGGACTTCTTTCCACGTCGCAGATAATCGGAAGCATCGGAGCGATCTCTGCTGCGGTCATCCTTTTCATCCTGTACAGGAAATCAAAGAAAGAGGCAGGCTCTCATGGAGAAAAGCCTTGAGTTCTTGGTAAACGGAGAGGATTCAGGAAAGAGACTCGATCGATTCCTATCCGAACATCTTCATGAGATCAGCCGCTCTCACATCCAGCGTCTCATCAGATCCGGGAACGTCCTCGTCGATACCTTGGTCAGGAAGAACGCATACAGAGTTTCCGGAGGGGAGCGGGTTCTGGTCGACATTCCATCACAGAAAGGGGAGAAGATTGAGGCAGAGAGAGTCCCTCTTGACATAGTTTACGAGGACGAGGATATCATCGTCATCAACAAACCATCTGGAATCACGGTGCATCCAGGCGCTGGTGTTAATAGGAGAACACTCGTGAACGCTCTCCTGTCGCACACGAGTCTCTCACCTTACGGGGAACCTTACCGTCCGGGGGTCGTTCATCGTCTCGACAAAGAAACATCGGGGCTTATCGTCTTCGCGAAGACGGCAAGAGCCCACCTCTCGATCGCGGATCAATTCAAGAACAGGAAGGTCGAAAAAAGATATATGGCCCTCGTCTGGGGGAGGCTCAAAGAAGCGAAAGGAGAGATAGATATTCCGCTCGGAAGAGATGTCCATGATCGGAAGAAGATATCCTCCAGGACGCGAAAGGGAAGAGAGGCACGGACTATCTACAGAGTCATCGAGCATCTTCCAGGCTTTACGCTTCTTGAGCTTCACCCTGTAACCGGAAGGACCCATCAGATCAGGGCTCATCTTAAATTCATCAAGCATTCGATCGTGGGGGATACTAAGTATGGAGGCGCCATGTGGAGAGGGCTGCAGAACAAAAAGAAAAGAGATATCATCAGGAATCTGAAGCGAATTGCCCTCCATGCTTCATGGCTCTCCCTTACACATCCCTCGTTGTCGAAAAGAATTGAATTTTATGCGGAGGTCCCCCGTGAACTTATAGAGCTGCTGAAAATCTTGAGAGAGAATTGAAGGATCAATCAGGGGAGCCGATACTTTAAACACTTTTTTTTCAAAGACGATTTTGAAAACGATGAGCAGGAAATCGATGAAGAGCACCGGGAATAAGATCCTTTCTATCATAGGCGCAGGGAGAGTGGGGACGACGCTCGGGTATCTCATTTCG
>JBFMGF010000068.1 GCA_040752675.1 Acidobacteriota bacterium | reverse complement strand
CATGATTTCATTATGGCGATGGAAAAAGGATACGACACGGATGTGGGCCCCAGAGGAGCGACGCTTTCAGGGGGCCAGCGGCAGCGGATAGCCATCGCGAGAGCTCTTGTGAGAGATCCAAAGATTCTGATTCTTGATGAAGCGACCTCCTCACTTGATTTGGAAGAAGAAGCGCTCATCCAGGAGGCACTTGAACGGCTTCTCGCTGATAGAACGACGATAATCATCGCTCATAGGCTCTCAACCATTGTGAATGCTGATGAAATCGTCGTGCTCGATGAAGGGAAAATCCTAGAGAAAGGAAAGCATGACGAATTAGTGGAAAAAGGAGGATTGTATTCCAATCTCTATAGACATATGGCGCGCATCTGATGAGCCTCATAGATTTGCAGTTGATCCGAACGAAAGGAGTTGTTGTTATGTGCAAGAAGATATATTCAATCTGCTTTCTATTGCTTGCAAATCTTGTGGCCTTCCCTGCAATGTCGCAAACGAATCTAAACAACATAGAGAAGCTTAAGAAAGATGCGCCCAGAGTTTACATTGACTGCACCGATTATTATGCATGCGATATGGATTACATCAAAACCGAAATTACCTTTGTAAACTATGTCTGGGACCGGCATGAAGCCCAGGTTCACGTCCTCATAACAACTCAACCCACGGGAAGCGGCGGAAAAGAATACACCCTTGCTTTCTATGGGCAGAAGGAATTCGATGGCATCAATAATACGTTAATTCACTTCTCCAAGAAAACGGATTCTGAAGACAAAATCAGGGAGGGCCTTGTGAAGGTTTTAAAAATGGGCTTGATCTCCTATGTGGCAAAAACTCCAATTGCCGATCGCATCTCCATTTCCCTTCTTGAAAAAGTGAAACCTACTGCAGTTGAAGATAAGTGGAATTTCTGGGTTTTCAGCATAAGTCTAAACGGCTCTTTACGTGGTGAAAAACTTTGGAGTTCCAATTCGATATATGGTTCTTTTTCAGCCAACCGGGTAACGCCGGAACTTAAAATAAAAACATCTCTATCCGCCAGCTCCTACAGAGACGAATTCAAAATAGGAGACCAGACCATCTCCAGTGCTTTTCACTCCAGAAGCTTTTTCGGCCTCATTGTGAAAAGTATCAATGAGCACTGGTCTGCGGGAGGATACTGTTCAGCCTATTCATCCACATACGATAATATGAGGGCATCCTATAAAGTAGCTCCTGCCATTGAATATAACGTTTTCCCTTATTCTGAATCCACAAGAAAGCAGCTTAGATTCCAGTATAAAATTGGATACGTATCAGCACACTACAGAGAAGAAACCATCTATGATAAAACCAGCGAACAATTATTTAACGAATCGCTATCAGCCACCCTGGAGCTCAAACAGAAGTGGGGGTCCATAAGTACATCACTGGAAGGTGCCAATTATTTAAATGATTTCAATAAGAACCACTTAGAGCTATACAGCGAACTGGACCTAAAACTCACCAAGAATATTTCTTTCAATCTCTGGGGGATTTACGAGAGGATTCATGACAGGATTTCTCTGCCCAAGGGAGGGGCAAGCTACGAAGAGATTTTGCTAAGAAGAAAGCAGTTGGAATCGCACTATTACTATTACGTCTGGGCTGGCTTCAGCTACACATTTGGCTCTATATACAGCAACGTCGTGAATCCTCGATTTGATTAGCAATATAATCATGCGGGCTTCATTTTAAATGATTTTTTTGGTTCTTAAGCGCAAGGAATTTGAAACAACAGAAACAGAGCTTAATGCCATTGCTGCCGAGGCAACCATGGGATTGAGGAATCCTTCCCATCCCATTAACGGGCCTATGAGTCCATCCTGTGATAAAAAGGGATAGAGAATCCCAGTCGCCACAGGAATTCCAAGGGTGTTGTAGGCAAATGCCCAGAAGAGGTTTTGCCTGATGGTCATCATGGTCATTTTGCTGAGCCTTATCGCTCTTAGAGCCGCCAGGAGGTTTCCCTTTATAAGGGTTATATCGGATGCTTCCATGGCAATGTCGGTTCCCGTTCCAATGGCGATGCCAACATCGGCCTGTGTGAGAGCAGGAGCATCATTGATTCCATCGCCAATCATCGCTACGATCTTTCCCAGGATCTGAAGATTCTTAACTTCTTCTGCTTTCTCTTCAGGTAAAACCTCACATATAACGTCTTCAATGCCTGCTTTTCTGGCGATCGCTTCAGCCGTTGACATGCTATCTCCCGTCATCATGATGACTTCCATTCCCATGCCCTTTAACTCCATGACAGCATTTTTTGAATCTTCCTTCATCGTGTCGGCCACGGCGATAATTCCTGCTATAGAATCATCGATTGAAACAAAAATAGATGTTTTTCCTTCAAGAGAGAGAAGGTCAGCTTTTATGGCAAGCTCTCCGAGTTCGATTTTCCTATCCTGCATGAATTTCCGGTTACCGATAACCACTTTCCTGTTAGAAACGGAAGCTTCAACTCCATGTCCGGAAAAAGAATGAAAATCGGCAGGTTCATCAAGCAGTAGATTTCTCTGGATGGCTGCTTTTACGATGGCTTCTGCAAGCGGGTGTTCCGAAACTCTCTCGCAAGAGGCAGCGCTCTTGAGGAGGTAACTTTCTTCCATTCCTTCGGAGGGAATAATATCTGTTACAGATGGTTCGCCTTTCGTTATTGTTCCTGTTTTGTCGAGGATGATTGTGTCTATTTTATATAATGTTTCCAGAGCCTGGGCATCTTTGATGAGTATTCCCATCTCGGCCCCTCTTCCTGTTCCAACCATCACAGCAGTCGGCGTTGCAAGCCCCAGGGCGCAGGGACACGCGATGATCAGCACAGAAACGAAATTGAGCAGTGCCAGCTTAAAAGCGGATGAGGGTGCAAAGATGAGCCATACAATAAAAGTCAGAATAGCCAGGGAGATGACAACTGGAACGAAAATTCCCGCGACTCTATCAGCAAGTTTCTGGATGGGAGCTTTTGAGCCTTGGGCATCCTGAACCATTCTAATGATCTGAGCCAGTGCCGTATCTTTTCCTACCTTTGTGGCTCTTAATTTAAAGGAACCAGTTTTATTAATAGTGGCTCCAAATACGGCATCATTGACGCTTTTCTGAACGGGCAGGTTCTCTCCTGTCAGCATGGATTCATCCACTGATGAAGAGCCTTCCAGAACGATGCCATCCACAGGGATCTTCTCGCCCGGTCGAATGATGATGATGTTTCCGGGAACGACCTCCTTTACGGGGAGATCCTCCTCCTGGCCATCCCTCACGATTCTGGCTGTTTTCGGCTGAAGATCCATGAGTTTCCTGATGGCTTCAGAGGTCTTTCCCTTCGCCCTGGTTTCGAGCATACGGCCGAGAAGGATCAGAGTGATGATGACCGCAGCTGTGTCATAGTAGATATCCGGTTTCTGTCCGGCTGATTCAAAATATCCCGGGAAGAAGGTAGCGGTGGCACTGTAGAAAAACGCGGAAGATGTGCCAACAGCAATGAGTGTGTTCATATCTGAGGAGAAATGCTTGAGCCCGAGGAAAGCTCCCCGGAAGAATGACGCTCCGCACCAGAACATCACAGGGACCGTCAGGAAAAAAAGAATAATCCGGTTGACATCCTCATGAAGGAAGCGAAGGAAGGGCAGGAAATCCCGGAACGACCCGAGAAGGACCAGAAAAGTCAGGATAGCGCTGATGATGAGCTTTTTCTTCAAGACCGGGATCTCCTTTTCTCCCGGCATCGTTTTTTTTGCTTCTTCGCCGCAAGTTTCTTCAACAGGTGCCCCCGCTCGGTAGCCTCCGGCGGATTCAACAGCCTTTTTGAGATCCGGGTAACCTACGACACCAGGAAGATACCGGATGCTGGCAAGCCCGGTTCCGATGTTGACCGAAGCCTCAATGACACCTTCAACTCTCTTCAGAGATCTCTCGACTTTCTGGACACAGGAGGCACAACTCATCCCCTCGATAGGGATTTTGATTCTTGCTTCTCCTTTCGCCAGGGAAAACGGTTTTTCCTCTATCTTCACGTTGCTCACCTCTGTCCCGATAGACTTTTTACTTCTTTATGCCATTTGTATAGCAGGTAGATGGCGGGGTAAACCAGCAATTCCATGATGAAGCTGGTGAATAAGCCCCCGACCATCGGTGCAGCGATGCGTTTCATCATGTCGGCGCCCGTGCCCATGCTCCACATGATTGGCATCAAGCCCATCGAAGCGGCGGCAACGGTCATCATCTTGGGGCGGACACGTTTGACGGCGCCGTGGATGATGGCTTCGTGGAGATCGGCCATGCTCTTGAGATGTCCCTCTCGTTTAGCATCCTCATACGAGAGATCGAGAAACAGCAACATGAACACGCCTGTTTCGGCATCGAGTCCCATCAGAGCAATCATCCCGACCCAGACGCCGATGGAAATATTGTAATCTAGCAGCCACAGGAGCCACACAGCACCAACCAGCGAGAATGGCACGGCCAGCATGACGACCAGCGTTTTGAATGCGGACTTTGTGTTCATATAAAGCAGCATAAAGATCAGGAGTATGGTGACGGGCAGGATCACTTTAAGTCGTTCGCGGACACGCAGCATGTTCTCATATTGACCGCTCCAGACCAGCGAGTAGCCAGTCGGCAGCTTCAGTTGTCGTGATACGACGCGTTTGGCTTCTTCGACATATCCGCCGATGTCACGTCCTGCGATGTCCACAAAAACGTAACCAGCCAGCATCCCGTTTTCATCGCGGATCATCGCTGGGCCGTTAACCAGCTTGATATCTGCCAGTTCGACGATGGGAACCTGGACGACGCCTTGCGCCGAGCGCTGGTTGCTGCCACTCATGGCCATGCTGCCACCTTTTGTTGCCATCAGGTCGCCTCTGGTGCGAGCGGTAACCAGCACGCGCTGCAACTGGTCGAGGTCGCCACGCAGGTCGCGCGGGTAACGCAGGTTGATGCTGTATCGCTCGCGGCCTTCAATGGTGGTGGAGAGAGTCTCTCCTCCAACCGCGGTCATAATGACCATGTGCAGATCATCCACTGTCAGGCCGTAACGGGCGAGTGCCGCGCGCTTTGGCACGAAGTCAACAAAGAAGCCTCCAGCAGCGCGCTCGGCGTAAATGCTGCGCGTGCCGGGTAGATTGCGCAGGATGCTCTCAACCTGTCCGCCGAGTTCCTGGATTTTGTTAAGGTCCGCGCCGAAGATTTTAATGCCAATGGGAGTGCGAACGCCCGTGCTGAGCATGTCGATGCGCGCCTTGATGGGCATGGTCCAGGCATTGACATTCCCGGGAAATTGAAGGGTGCGGTCCATCTCTCCGATGAGCTCTTCCCAGGAAATGTGCTCGGGCCATATATGACCGAGGAAGCCAGCCAACCATTTCGGCGCCCACGACGAATACCAGCGTTCCTTTTGCCGCCACTCATTCATCGGCTTGAGAACAACCACGGTCTCCATCATCGAAAAGGGTGCGGGGTCTGTGGAGGTGTCCGCGCGACCCGCTTTGCCGAAGACCGAAACGACCTCTGGAAATGAACTAAGGATGCGGTCTTCGCTTTCCATCAAACGCTGCGCCTCGGTTACGGATAACCCGGGGAATGTCGTTGGCATGTAGAGGATTGTCCCCTCGTTGAGGGGAGGCATGAATTCATGGCCGAGTTTTCTGTAAATGGGTATGGTCGTCGCCATGATGAGGATCGAGGCTGCGATGATAATCTTTGGATGACGCAGCACCCATCGGCAGGGTCTTTCGTAGATCCAGAACAGCACGCGGCTGACGGGGTGTCTTTCCTCGGGATAGTATTTACCGACGGCGAATCCGTTGACTAACCATGCCAGCCATTTTGGACGAATGTTGAACGGATCCATCCGCGTGAACAGCATCCGCACCGCGGGGTCTAGCGTAACTGCCAGAAGTGCCGCGAGACCAATGGCGAGTGTCTTTGTGTAAGCCAGAGGCTTGAAAAGGCGGCCCTCCTGTTCGACGAGCGTGAAGACAGGCAGGAACGATACGGCAATGACCAGCAGCGAGAAAAAGACCGATGGCCCGACTTCCATCAACGCTTCGAGCCGGATTCTGTGAAAATCTCCTACGCGCCCGCTTTCCTTCCACCGCTCGAGTTTCTTGTAGGCATTCTCCACTTCGACAATGGCTCCATCGACCAGCACGCCAATCGAGATGGCAATTCCAGCCAGGCTCATGATGTTCGAAGTGATCCCCATGTAAAACATCGGAATGAACGAGAGCGCCACTGAGATGGGAATTGTAATGATCGGCACGAGCGCTGAGGGGATGTGCCAGAGGAAAAATAAAATCACGATGCTGACGATGATCATTTCCATCAGCAACTCTTCCTTGAGGTTATCGATAGATTTTTGAATCAACTCTGAACGGTCATATGTAGTAATAATCTCAACGCCTTCCGGCAACGATGGTTTCAACTCCTCCAGCTTTGCTTTAACGCGCTTGATGACGTTGAGCGCGTTTTCGCCGTGGCGCATCACAACGATGCCACCGACCACATCCCCCTTGCCGTCGAGGTCGGCGATGCCGCGACGCATTTGCGGACCGAGTGCGACGGTCGCTACGTCCTTCAGCAACACGGGGGTGCCTGTCTCACTGGCTTTCACGACAACCTGCTCAAGGGCTTCTGTGTCCTGGATGTAACCGCGAGCGCGAACCATGTACTCCCGACCGCTCCACTCGATGAGACGCCCGCCGACTTCATTGTTGCTCCTTCGAATCGCTTCCGTCACCTCAATCACCGACAGGCCATAGTTCTGAAGGCGGTTGGGATCGATCGTAACCTGATACTGTTTCTGGAAGCCGCCGATACCCGCCACCTCCGCCACACCGGGCACGCTCTGCAGCGCATAACGTAGATTCCAGTCCTGGAAAGAGCGAAGCTCGGCAAGGTTGTGTTTGCCTGACCTGTCGACCATCGCATATGAGAATACCCAACCCACACCCGTAGCATCGGGACCGAGTTCGGGTTTAACGCCAGGCGGCAGGTTGCCAATGATCTTTTGCAAATACTCCAGCACCCGCGAGCGCGCCCAGTAGATGTCGGTGCCATCCTTGAAAATCACGTAAACATACGAGAACCCGAAGTCGCTGAAACCTCGAATAGCTTTCACCTTCGGCGCGCCGAGCAACGCCGTGATAACGGGGTAGGTTACCTGGTCCTCCATGATGTCCGGGCTTCGGTCCCACTTCGTGTAGACGATGACCTGCGTATCTGATAGGTCTGGGATCGCGTCCAGGCGGATGTTCCTCATCGTGTAAAGAGAATATGCCACTGCTGCAGCTGTCAGGATGATGACCAGAATGCGGTTGTGTGCCGAAAACGAGATCCACTTCTGGATCGGTGTCAGTTTTCGATCGCCTGAATCAGGATTGTGCATGAATGGGATCAATGCTTGTGCCCTCCCACGGCTTCCAGCGCTGCCTTCAATTGCGACTCCGAGTCTACAAGGAAGTTCGCAGATGTGGCAACCCTATCCCCCTTGTTCAGACCTGACAGCAACTGGAAAAAGCCATCCGCGCGCGGGCCGATCTTGATCTGGATGGGAATGAGCCGACCATCGCCTGCCTCCTTGAACGCATATATCTGTTCGCCCGTGCGCATAATGGCAGCTTCGGGAATTGCCAACATCTCACCTAAGGAGTAGAAAAGTCGAGCGTTGGCGTACATCTCAGGCTTGAGCAGAAGCTCCGGGTTTTCAATGTCCAGACGTGCCTTCACGGTGCGTGTCTGAGCATCGAGTGTCGGCGTAATGAACGTCACCGTGCCTTTGAAAGTCTTGCTTTCCCAGAAGGGAATCGTGACTTCAACCGGCATCCCGACCTTCACGTACGGCAGGTCTGACTGATAGATATCGGCGTCGCCCCACACATGAGTAAGATCGGCGATGACCAGAAGCGAGTCTCCGGGCATGATCTTCTGACCTGCCAGTATGTTTTTTTCGATCACCCACCCGCTGGCGGGCGCATAAAGCGTCAGATTCTTTTCAACCTGACCCGTCTGTTCGAGCCGTTTGATCTGATCGTCGCTGATATCCCAGAGCTGCAACCTCCGTAACGCTGCCTCGAGCAACATGTCCGCACTGCGCAACACATTGTCGTTCGAGCTCCGCGCCAATTCTTTGACGGTCTGAATCGCCAAGAGGTATTCCTGCTGGGCTGAAACCAGTTCTGGACTGTAAATAGCCAGCAATGGTTCACCCTTCCTGACCTCCTGGCCTGTGACGTTGATGAACAGTGTGTCCACCCAGCCCTCGACCTTTGTTGTAACTCTGAACAACCGCGTTTCATCAGCCACGATGCGCGCCGAAGTACGGATGTCACGCGAAAGTTCGCGTTTCTCAATGAAGCCCAGAGTCAACCCCATTCGCTGGCGGGCTGCCGGAGCGATAGAAACTGTCGCGAGACTGCTCACCGTCGATCCTCCCTCGCCCTCCTCGACCTCGAACGGCTCCATGTCCATACCCATTGAATCCTTGCCTGGCTTGTCGCTGATTTCGACGGGGTTCATCGTGGAGCGGTACATGATTTTCTTTTTACTGGTAGTCACGGGCGTGCCCTGTTGCTCCGCGATTGGCACAAGCCGCATGTTGCAGATGGGACAGTCGCCCGGCTTGTCGGAAATGATCACCGGATGCATCGGGCAGTGATACTTTAAAGAGGTCTTTTGCTCCTGACCTCCCTTGAAGACGAAGGGAATAAGGTCCGTTGAATAAAGGGAAAATCCCAGCACGATAACAATAATGGCCAGCACTCCTATGAAAATAATAAATTTTGATCTCTTTGAGACAGTCATTTCTATTCTCCTGATATTTCAGATAATGTTCCTCCAACTGCGAATTCAAGATCGGACAGGTCTTGTTGATATTGAGCGAGGAGGGAATGGTAATCAAGCCAGAATCTGAGGAGAGTTCTCCAGTTGTCGAGAAGGGTCAGAAAATCAATGAGATTGGTTTTATACCCGGCGATGGCTGATTTAAAAGATTGTTCTGCCTGGGGTATGATTCCATCTTTATAGAGTTCAAGCTTTTTGAAACTTGACGACACTCTCAAGTATGAATCGCGCACCTCAAAGAGTACAAGATTCCTTGCTGCCTCGTAGTCTGCCATGCTCGATTTAAGATTATTCTCTGCCTCAATGACACCGTAGGCCTGTTTTTTCCTGTACCAGAGAGGGATATTCAAGCCAACCATGAGGCTCCACCTGTCTCTGCCCATGTTCGTCTGGCCATATGAAAAACCTGTGCTGAAGTCGGGGTAATACTGCTTTTTTGAAAGAGCAAGTGCCAATTTATTCATTTCAATCATATTTTGAAGTGACGTGAGAATCGGCCTTCTCTCAAGTGCAGCCTTCTGAAGAGAATCGATGGAGATTTTCAACTCTTTGTATTCAAAATTGCGAGGCATCCCGATGGGTGCAAGGCTGGGGCGATTCAATAGCCTGTTCAGCTCTGCCCTGGCTGATTCCATTTCCTGTTCCAGAAGGATCAACTCATTGTCAAGATTGATCAGTTCCACAAGAGCTTTCAACACATCTTGCTGAGTCCCTTCACCAACGGAATACTTTGTCCTGGCAATTTCTTCAAGTTCGGTCATGATTTTTTTGTTTTCTCTGTTGATCTGGATGGATTTGTCCGCAAGATAGATCTTATAGTAGGACTTCTTGACTTTTGAAATGATTTCCCTTTCTCTATCATGAAAAATGTCTTTTAACGCTATGGCGCTTTTGGAAGCGATGTCACCCTGAAGGGAGAGTTTTCCTCTGAATGGCATCCTTTGAGTCGCCGTGTACTTTATCTGCATGGCTTCGGAGAGATTGATGGTGTCAATCGGAACAGAATCAACTTCAATTTCAAACATCGGATCTTCAAGGGCTCTGGCCTGGGGTATTCTCGAATTTGCAGCTTCAATTTGCTTTCTTAAAGATTCGAGTTCTGGATTATGTTCAATGGCATACAAGATTAAAGAATCAAGTTCGAGAGTTCCAGAAAAATCCGCTTCCCCCTCTTCCTGTTCCCCGGAATACGAGGGCAATAGTTGCATGAAGATCGCAAGTGGCAGAAATACCATGAAATATCTTTTTATTAGACTCATCTCTCACCCTTCAAATCAGGATTCCAAAAATGGAGTTAACATTGAGCAATGAAAGTGCCAAAAAATCCGGGATCCATTTTACTTTATCCTTGCATCGTAAGTGATCCATCCTCACAAATTATAACTCTTTTATAGAATGTTAGTTATTTCAGAGCAAGATTGTTTCTGGCTGCAAAAGCTCCCCATGGAGAAGTTATCTTTATTTAAATGATTTTAGCGAAGTAAGCCTTTAACCCTGAAGGAAAAATGATAATCGGCTGGTGGCGGAGGCAAAGCAACACCATCCGCCCGAAATGGAAGAGCCCCATCGGGGGATAGGTGTAGCGAGGAATGTGGGACTGATAAATACAGTTAATGTTTGAAAAGAAACACTTGGTGTCTCTTTTAAAACAGGCTTATCCAATCTTGTGCTTCTTCATTCTGTAAAGGAGGGTTTGCCTGCTGATTTTTAAAAAACTTGCCGTTTTGCTCTGATTCCAGCTATTCAATTCAAGAGCCTTTCTTATGACATCTCTTTCAATTTCATCCAGAGCTACTCCTTCTTTTGGGAGGGAGCCTACAATACCTTCCGATTCAACCTTTGGATGCAGCATATTGTCGGGAAGATCTTCAGCCTTGATAGAGTTACCCTGGCTCATGACAACAAGTCTTTCAATGGTGTTCTCAAGCTCACGCACATTGCCAAGCCAATCGTGTTTTTCAAAGTACTTGAAAGTCTCTTTTTCAAGATGGAGGCCTACCTTTCCAAACCTTTCTGAAAATTTTCTCATAAAGTAGTCTGCCAGAAGGGGAATGTCATCCTTTCTCTCTCTTAGAGGAGGGATGTGAAGAGGGACTATGTTGAGTCTATAGTAGAGATCTTCCCTGAATTTATTTTCCGAAACAAGTTTTTCAAGCTTCCTGTTTGTTGCAGAAATGACCCGAACATCTACTTTGATGGGATGAACCCATCCGATTTTATCTATCTCTCCCTCCTGGAGAACTCTTAAAATTTTCGATTGAAGGTGGAGAGGGATTTCTGCAATTTCATCAAGAAATATTGTTCCCCCATCCGCTGCTTCAAACTTTCCCACCTTATCCGACACGGCTCCCGTGAATGCTCCCTTTCTATGCCCGAAGAGCTCGGATTCGAACAGGTGTTCAGGAATGGCACTGCAATTGACTGTTATGAAAGGTTCCTGTGCTCTGGAGCTATTGAAGTGAATCGCTCTGGCAAAGAGTTCCTTACCCGTACCGCTCTCACCAGAAATCAGGACGGAACTATCAACCATGGCGACTCTGGTGATGCTTCTGTACAGGGCTTCCATCGATTGAGATTTTCCAACAATATTTTCAAAAGAGTATCGGTCCTGAACCATTCTCCTGAGGTTTCTGTTCTCTTCCATGAGCCTTCCATACTCAAAAGCCTTTTTCACAATTATGCTGAGCTGGTTTTTCGAGAAAGGTTTTGTGATGAAATCAAAGGCCCCAAGTTTCATGGCTTCTATGGCGGATTCTATGGTTCCATGAGCCGTAATGATGATGACGATGGCATCATAGGAGATGGTCTTAATTCGATTTAGAAGGTCTATGCCATCCATTCCCGGCATTCTTATGTCCGCGATGACGAGATCAAAATTCTCATTCTTAAAGAGATTGAATCCGGTGATCCCATCCGCAGCACTTACGACTTCATACCCATCCTCTGTCAGATTGAACTCCACGATTCTTCTCAGGCTTTCATCATCGTCTATTAGTAGAATCCTCTTCTTCTTCAAGATGCCCCTCCCGGAGTTTCCATGGAAAGCAGAATAGTAAAAATGGCTCCGCCTGAAAGGTCATTTTTTACGCGGATCTCTCCGCCATGATTTGTTATGATCTGAAAAGCTATGGGCAAGCCAAGACCTGTTCCCTCTTTCTTAGTTGTAAAAAATGGGTCGAAGAGTTTTCCCATGTCACTTTCTGAAATGCCCTTCCCCTGATCTCTTATGGAAACAAAAATCTTCTTTTCTAAAATTCCCGTTTCTACCTCTATGGATTTTCCCCCCGGTGTTTCTTCCATGGCATTGATCAGAATGTTCAGAATGGCCTGCCTTATCTGTCCTTCATCAAGAAGCGTGTCAGGGAGCGCTGGATCAAGATTTGATTTTATTGTGATGCCATCCTTTTCAGCCTGTCTTGAGCATATCTCTATCAGTGATTTCACTGTATCGTTCAAATTGCTGACAGACTTTTCAGGCTTGCGCGGTCTGGCAAGTTCAAGGTACCTGTTGACAATACCTGTGAGACGGTTGATCTCCTTTTTGAGAATCTGAACAAATTCATATTTTGGGTTCTCCTCATCAAACTCTTTCTCAAGTATTTCCATGGAGCCGTAGATTCCTGCCAGGGGATTCTTGATCTCATGGGCCATGCCTGCGGACAGCTTGCCGAGGGTCGATAGTCTGTCGAGAAGTCTCAGGCGCTCAAAGGTTTGTTGAAGTTCTTTAAATGCATGATCCCTCTCTTCAGCAGTCCTTATATACCTCTCCCTTTGCCTCTTCTCCCTGTCCGATAGATAGCCAGCAATGGCTCCAATCGTGAAAAACATTACAATTTCAACAATCTGGTTAAACTGGTAGGTCTCCTCATGCTTCCAGTGGATGGTAACATGGGGAATATAGAGAATCGTAATGATGAGGGCTGAGCCCACCCCTCCAAAGAACCCGAACCAGTAGCAGGACAGGATTATTGGAATGTAATAGAGCCTCTGGTATACGTTGTGAAAATATGCCTTTGCAGTGGGGGTGGAATAATGGAGAAATGTGATGAGAATAATTATTGCGATGATAGAACCGATTCTGGCTGCCTTGTTATGTGTTAACCTGCTACTGTTCGTCATTTTTATCAAGATGACTTGAAGGTTTTGTTAATAGAAAGAATTGAAAGGCTAAGCATCGTATGTCATGATTAAATTCTGAAAGAAGCAACAAATCTGGTCAACCCTAGCAGCAATAAGTTTAGCAGCATTTTCATCCTGATGCTATTTCTTTAGTCGAAAAACAAATTTTCTGTTAATGTCATTTACAAAATTTGCATTGACTCAGTAAGTAAATTCAAGTATTATTTTAAAAAAATATACCAATCAAATAACCCTACATTGTGAGGGAGGAGCATATGAAAAAGATTCATAAAATCCTGATACTCTTGGTTGTTCTATCTCTTTTGATTCCAGTCTCTCAATCCACTGCCGGTAAGAAGCCCAAGCCTCCAGGAGATGAACCGAAGCCCTGCAACGGCATTCCTTTTACCGAGGTTCTAAATGAAAATCTCTCGGGCTTTGGTGAACCTGCTCAAGGACTCATCAACAATGAGAAGGAGTGGTGTGAATTCTGGGATAAAGTCTACGCTCTTATCGAGCCCAAACCTCCCTGCGACACGACCCTTATCGATTTTGAAAGAGAGACGGCAGTTTACGTGGCGCTCGGGAGAAGGGCGAACAGTTGCTATGGAGTGGATATAACCTGTGTGACGAAAACCGGACAGAAACTTGAAGTGGATTATGATGAAATCGTCCCGGGGAAGAACTGCTTCTGTCTTGATATGATTGTGACTCCGGTAGAGGCCGTGAAGATTGAAAAATATGAAGGTCCGGCAGAATTTCAGCACCACATAAAAGAGCTGTACTGTCCGTAGAGCACCGATTGCACAACCCTATCGATCTTCCCAAAGAGTTATCGAAGGTCTCTGTGAAAGATGTAGCCGAGGACTTTAGAGATGAGCCTGGCGGCGAGGAAATCCGAGGCAGGGTTTCCTCTCTGCGGACAGAGCTCGACGACGTCAAGGCCAACGATATGAGTTTTCTTGGAGAGTTTTTTCAGAAACTCGAGCGTGTGATGCCAGTGCCCTCCTCCTGGTTCAGGTGTTCCAACGGAGGGCATGATGGAGGGGTCGAAATAATCAAGGTCTATCGTCAGATAGACTTTACCGTAGATTTTCGGAAGGATCTTATCGATCCATCCTTCATCCTGCATGTCCGAAGCAAAGACGATCCAGTTCCTCCCAGGCTCAGTTTGATACATGAACGGATTCTTGCTTTCAGCTCTTCTTGACGATATTTTTATTTTTTGGCTCTCTTCAAACGACATGCTCCTGATGCCGATCTGGACGGCATGGCACATCTCGGTGACGCGCGCCATAGCGCAGGCATGGTTGAACTTCGAGCCGAGGTAGCTATCGCGAAGATCTGCATGTGCATCAAGTTGAACCACGGTCAGATCACAATGCTTGAGTCCGCTCATGAAGGCCGAGACGACAGAAGGAGTGATCGAATGCTCGCCACCGAGGATCGCAGGGAATTTCCCATCATTGAGAAGAGATCTTACCCTGTCCTCGATCAGTTCAAAAGCTGATTTGCAACCTTCCCTCCCCACTCTTCCGCCATGTTTGATAGCTCCCGGCAGGAGGTCCTTCGATTTAAAAGAGAGCGGAGGCAGAGTGTGGATTCCAATTTTGAAGATCTCTGCGCCGATCTCTTCATCGTACAGCTCCATATTCTCCGAGGCTCTAAGGATGGCCTCTGGCCCGTTCCTGGTTCCCTTTCCATAGGTCGTCGTCGCCTCGTATGGTACAGGCAGCACGGCTACACGGGATTGCTCATAACCGCCGATGACGGCTTCCTCACCGCCAAAGACTCTTCTTTTTCTTAACTTGCCAGGATTTTTCATAAGAGCCAATCATTCATTAAAAATATTTCTTCGATGGGATACCGGCTACATATTAAAGGGATATTTCTTCAGCGGGCGCTTTTTCATCCGATTGCCGTAACGGGCAGCGAGGGCAGATGCAATGATCGGAAGAGCTATCGTCGAATCGCAGTTGACGGAAGCCATCATCGCATTTTTAGAGATCTTTCCCCATGATTGGGCCTCCTCGAATGTGCAGCCGCTAAGCCCTCCCCAGTTAGGCGAATCTGCCGTAATCTGGATGGCGTATTTATGCCCCACCTTAACCTTGTCGATCATAGGAGCCGTGACCTCAGTCTGCTGAATGAAATTCTTCGGAGTGCCGCCACTGATGTAGATGACTCCCGTGGTCCTGTTTTTCATGACTATCTCAGCCGTCTCTCGGACATCTCCGACGACGTCGAATTTAAAGAATCCGTCTCTGCCGCTGTCGAAGGCTGCAAGAGCGATCCCGATGGAGGAGTCCCCGATGGCAGGACAGTAAACAGGAATTCCCACCCTGGCTGCCGTCGAAACAATTCCCTCGTTGCCAAATTTTTTGAGGAGCTCTTTGCCAAGCAGGTTGAGAAATTCTCGCGTCGTATAGACCCTCGATCGATCCAGACTCTCTGCAAATCTATAAATGTAGACATCGACCTTCTCGAACTCCTTCTCGCTGGCGAAGGTATCGTAGATGCGGTCAACCCCGTGTTTTAGAAGTTCCAGGTCGTCTGCGTTAGGGCTTCCGATGTAGTGCCTGTAGCCGATCGTCTCGCATGTATCGTGAAAGAGATTGGCACCGGTAGAAACGATGCAATCGATCATCCTGTTCTCTATCAGGTAGGAGACGATCTTCCTCATCCCGGCAGGGACCATTGCTCCCGCAAGCCCGAAGAAGATGAAGGCATCCTCTTCGAGCATGTTCTGCCATACCCTGAAAGCCCGGGAAAGATTTCTTCCCTGAAAGGAGGTCTTCCCCATATCATCAAGGATGGCATCGATCTTCTTTTTCCCATTTACCTCAAATGGTTCAACAGGATTTTTCAGGAATTTGCTCATCGCTGGTTGTCCTTCATGCAATAAGAATGGCTGCGGCAATGACCGTCGTCCATAGCCCCGTCTTATCACCGATGGCAGACTGGGTGATATTCGTGGTCTTGAATATCTCGCTGCTGATCTTCCAGATCTCTTTTTTCTCGTTCCAACTCTTGTCCGGATCGAATTCAACTCCCAGGATAGTAGCCAGCATCGAAGCTGCAAGATCCTCGGCGTAATCGCCAGCGTTCTCCTCGACCTGCCCGTGCGCGTGGTGTTCGGAGAGGTATCCATAGTTGTCTGGATTCTTAGGGAGAGCAACGCCCACGGATGCAGCGATGAGCCGGTGCGGCTCGTTTGTTGAGCATTCACTGATGACGACGTGTGTGATCTGGCCAGGCTTTAGATACTTCATCCCGGAGTTCTTGGAAATAAGCTTACAGTGCGGCGGGAAGATGCTCGATACTCTGACAAGATTCAAATGGGCAATATCTGCCTTCCTCAGAGCCATCTCAAAACTGGCGAGCTTCTCCTTGTGTTTTCCCACTCCCTTTGTAAGAAATAGTTTTGTTGGAACGTACGTCATTTTATCCGTTTTCCCCCTTCATCTTTCCGAACAGTTTGCGTAATAGATTTTTCATCGGTTTTGATTATAGAAAGAATTAGACGCTTGTCAATTCTTATTTGACAGCATATTGAATATTTCATGGTGGGCGGATAAAACAAGAGGGCGAAGCCCCTCCTCCAGTAACTTCGCCCTCCAGGAGCGAGAGCTTTGAACAGGAGCCAGAGCCGATCAAAGCAGATTTAAAAATGAATATGAATCATTCGCTCCCCTCGGCTATTTAGCAAGAGGCAAGCCAGACGCTTCTATCAAAGAAAACAACCCAGCGTGCAGCTTCCTCATTCTGATAGCCTCCGGGTATGTATTAAAATATCAGAGCTTCGCGCAGGGCGCGTCATCCTTTATGACATCCAAGAAAATTCCGCTTGACATCAGGTTTTTTCTACGATTCTTTAAACAAGCTGAGAGAGACTCATATCGTCAATCTAAAGGATATCCTGCAGAAGAGCGGGAAACTGTAAGGAACAGTCTTCCTCTATTGGTGCATCATCTCCTGCCAGGTCTTCCGGGCAAATCCGGCCGGGGGCTGAAATTCTGCTGCGGGGATCGCTTTGCTCTCGGCTTTCACGAGTTCGATCACCGTTACTTCCCCCATCTTCATTACTGTCCTCATGGGAAATCCTTCCGCAACGACCTTCCATGAAGGATCGGAGACTGACAACCCTGTCTTGTTGCCGCATCCGGCAAGCTTTTCGAACTCTGCGGAGAGCTTCTGGAGCTTTTCAGGGTCTATCTCTTTCCATGCGTCGATTCCTTTGGAGATCCAAAGTTCCGAGGTCATTTTGCCATCGACCAAGACATCGTAGCGAATGGCGGTGTATCCTGCGATCGTCTCCTGGTGCCCAGTCCTCCGAAGCTCCGTCTTGGCCTCCGGACAATCCTCCTGCTTCGGCATCTGTGAGCGCATCATCTCTTCCATCATCTTGCGTTGCTCGGGTGGGACCTGTTTCAACGCTTCTTCCATCTGTTTCATCGCGGTGTTCACCGCCCCTTTCATAGTCTGAACGAACTCCTGGATGGTGGACGTGATGTAAGACCTGTCTCCATAGTTTATCTGCGTGATCATCTGTGCGCTCAGATCCATGATGAATGCGGAGACCGGTTTCCCGGCCTGAAAGACCGTGGTCTTCATCTGGTTTGTCTAAAGCATCATTTGATGACTGTTACCTGCATCTCCTCCTTTTTCATCTCCCTTCACGGCCTGGTCGATGACCCATCCCGCCGATGCCTGCCCGATCCATGTCAATATAAATGCGATCATCAATGCTGTGATCAAATTGCGTTTCATCATCTTCGATTTTCCTGTGCTTATTTTTTCGGGAAAATCCGTTCGATATGCGTGCGCAGATCGCCGGTTCCCATGAACGTTACTTTCATGTTTGCATGGATCCGTGTGTATGTATGAAGCACATCTTGGCAAACGACCCAGTTCGGCCCGTCGGGATACTGGTTTCGAAAAACTTTCAGATTCGTTGGATCGAAATTCTCGGCTTTCCACTTGCACTCAATCGCTATCGGTTTCCTACCTCGGGGAATGAGAATGAAGTCAATCTCGTGGCCTTGTTTATCGCGCCAGTAATGGACAATGGGGGCTTGCAGGTGGCTTTGCATTTCATTGAGCACCCAGTGCTCCCAAAGCAAACCGAAGTCATCGTCTCTCAGGTGATGCCATCCGCGGTAATAACAGACGAAGCCTGTATCAAAAGCATATGTTTTAGGAGCGGCGATGATCTCGACGGAGCGGCGGGTTGAAAATGGGCGGATGACGTGGATGATCCAGGTAGCTTCAAGAACCGAAAGGTAATTGCTGATGGTTCCGCGACTTACCTCACAAGGCTTTGCGAAGCGGTTCGCTTCGAACAGACCGCCGCTCTGAGCAAAGAGCATCTCCATGTATTTCTGAAAAGAGTGTCGTCGTTCCAGTCTGAAGAGTTCCTGGATGTCTCGCGCCCAGTATGAATCGATCCAATCCTGGAAGTCTCTCTCAGGAAGATGAGGGCTCATGAAGAATGGGGGAAGCCCTCCTCTGAGGAAACGATGTGCAAGGTCGTGATTGCCGAAATCCGTCAGATCGGATGAATTCATGGGAGTAAGCCAGATGTCGGTTTTTCTTCCCGACAGAGTGTCGCGAAAGCGTGTAGAAGCCTGGAGAGTGGAAGATCCTGTTGCGATGAGCTTTACTGACGGGAAATGATCGGCAGCGATCTTCAGAAGCTCGGATGGATTGGAAAGACGATGAATTTCATCCAAGACGACCTTCTTTTTCCCGAGAGTGGCAAGGAATCCCTCAGGATCTTCCATCTGCTTTCGCACCCGCGGTAGTTCACAGTCGAAGTATTCGATGTTCTGAATGCTCTTGCAGAGAAAGGTTTTCCCGACCCGTCGTACTCCGGAGAGCCAGACGACGGATTTCCTCTTCCATGCAGATTCTATCAGATTGAGCCAGTACGTTCGTGGTACCATATGCCAACATATTAGCATATAGTAATACTATATGCAAAACTATTCGCATATAGTATGTAGCGAGAGCCGAGCATTATCGTTACATATCCCTGAAAAGAGTCAAGTCGTGATTCGTTACTATGGGTTATGCTGATCTCAGCATAATCCATGATTGAGAATCATGGCCTGACCCTTGCTTGGGATATGTGAAACGTCACAATGTGCAAAAACCAAGCTCTTATCCTATGAAAGTGATTCGCAGGGGACCACTTGACGAAATGGAGAAGCGGTTGTATATTTAAACAACTATTTAGTTAAACTAACTGGTTATTTAATGGAGCCGGGATATGGAAAGAAAGAGAGCGGAAAAACAACCCGAAGGAAAATCGGTCACGCAGCGGATCATTACAGCGGCTTCGGAGGTTTTCGCCGAGGAGGGGTTCGCGGGAGCCCGGGTTGATGAGATTGCCCGCCGCGCCCGTATCAACAAGGCGATGCTCTACTACCACTTCGGCGATAAGGCTTCACTGTATGCGGCCGTCATTCTTAGCGTGATCCACGGGACCTGGGAACGTATCGGAGACAGCATCGAAGCGGCAAGCAGCAGCGAAGATAAGTTGAGGACTCTGATCACCGGAATAGCCCAGGCAGCAACGGCTTCCCCCCACTACCCTCGCCTTATTCTTCGCGAACTGGCGACCGGCGCCATCAACCTGCCAGAGCCTGTCCTCAAAGAATGGACTGGGATCTTTCAGAAGGTGCGAGCCCTCCTTGAGGAAGGACAACGAGAGAGACGATTCCGGCCGGTAGATCCACTGATGACTCATTTAAGCATCATCGGCAGCATCATCGTCATGGCTGCAACCGAGCCGGTCCGTGAACGGATCAAGGCGAGCGGCAGCCCGGGAATACGGACCGTCAAGTTTACCAGGAGCATCGGAGAGCATGTTGCGGACATCATCTTGAATGGCATAAAGACAGAATCCCATAAATCGCACTCACTGCGGAGGATTTGAAATGAGAAGAATCATCATCGCTGGCGTCATCATCGCTGCAGTGCTAGCCGCAGGCATCGTCTATTACACAACTCGCAATGACAAGGTCAGCGGCGCACTGCGTGTGTCTGGAAACATCGAGTTGACGGAAGTGGAGCTCAGCTTCAAGACTGGCGGCTTGCTTATGGAGAGGCTCGTCGAAGAAGGTCAGGATGTGAAGAAAGGCCAGATCATCGCCCGTCTTGATAGCGTTGAGATTGCAAGAGAAGTGGAACGCCAGATGGCTCTCGTTGCCGCGGCGCGTGCCACACTTGCCGAACTCGAAAGAGGATTCAGACCTGAAGAGATCAAGGAAGGAGAAGCTGCCGTGATCAGCGCAAAGGCCGATCTGGAAAGGATCAGATCCGATTTCGATAGGCAGCAGAAGCTTTTCGCCAGAGAGGTCATTTCGGCAATGGAGTTCGAAGCGGCCCGCGCAGCGCATGACATGGCAGAGGCACGGTTGAAGCAGGCAGAAGAGCGACTTGCCCTCCTGAGAGAGGGACCTCGCATCGAGAGAATTGAAGTGGCGCGCGCCACACTCAAGCAGGCAGAAGCGACACTCGGCATCGCCCAGCGCCAGATGGAAAACACGACCATCCTCTCCCCCATCGACGGGATCATCCTCTCCAAGAACGCAGAAGCGGGGGAATTCGTTGCACCCGGGACACCGGTAGTCACCGTGGGCGACATCTCTCATGTCTGGCTGCGCGCTTACGTGGACGAAACCGACCTCGGCCGCGTGAAGATCGGTCAAAAAGTGAAGGTAACAGCCGATACTTACCCCGGGAAAGTATATCAGGGGCATGTCTCTTTCATCGCTTCGGAATCGGAGTTCACGCCAAAGAGCGTTCAGACACAGAAGGAAAGGGTCAAGCTGGTCTATCGCATCAAGGTGGAGATTCCCAATCTGGACCGTGAGCTAAAGCCGGGTATGCCCGCCGACGCAGAGATATTGCTGCAGGACTGAACGGCTTTATTCCAAGGGATAAATGAATGAAGGGATAGGAGTTATGAAAGACGAGATGGAATCGGCCATAAAAG
This sequence comes from Acidobacteriota bacterium, assembly GCA_040752675.1. NCBI lineage: Bacteria > Pseudomonadati > Acidobacteriota > Acidobacteriota bacterium. Next base: position 6,213 of record JBFMGF010000068.1, on the reverse strand, counting down.
CCGTGGAGCTCACGAAGCGTTTCGGTGAGTTCACGGCCGTTGATGCACTATCACTCGATGTCAGGGAGGGCGAGATCTTCGGCATGGTCGGCCCCGATGGAGCCGGAAAGACGACTATAATGCGCCTCCTCACAGGTATCGTGGAACCTACCTCCGGTGATGCATGGGTGAATGGCAGGCACATCGTCCGTGAGGCAGAAAAGATCAAAAAACAGATCGGTTACATGAGCCAGAGGTTCGGATTGTACGCCGATCTCACGGTGATGGAGAACATCCTCTTCTACGCTGACATTTACGGTGTTCCAAGGAAGGGACGCGAGGAAAGGATCAACCGTCTCCTCTCATTCAGCAATCTAACCCCCTTCAAGAAGCGCCTATCAGGGGATCTCTCCGGCGGAATGAAACAGAAACTGGGGCTGGCTTGTGCCCTCATCCATACACCCCGCGTGCTCTTCCTTGATGAACCGACAAACGGGGTCGATCCGGTATCGCGCCGGGATTTCTGGCGAATCCTCTATCAGCTCCTCAAGGAAGGGGTGACAATCTTCGTTTCCACTGCCTATCTGGATGAAGCTGAGCGTTGCAGCCGTGTGGCATTAATGCACAAGGGTAAATTCCTCGCGTGCGACATTCCCTCGCGGGTCAAAGAACTGATGCACGGCCAGATCCTGGAGATCCAGTCGGATCGCGCAAGAGAGGCGACCTCACTTCTGCGCCGCGAGTTGAAGGCGGAGTCGGTGGGGCTCTTCGGCGATCGGATCCACATCGCAACACTCACCCCCGGGCAGACGGCCGATTCAATCGCTAGCAGCTTCAGGACATCGGGTTTCAAACTCCTGAGCATTCGCGTCGTCGCCCCCTCGCTGGAAGACGTCTTCATCTCAGTCCTCGGGAGAAGCAACTAATGATGCAGGAATACATGGTCACGATAAGGAATCTCGAGAAACGTTTCGGTGATTTCATCGCCGTCAACCGGATCTGCCTGGACGTGAGAAAAGGTGAAATATTCGGCTTCCTCGGGCCCAATGGCGCGGGCAAATCGACTACTATCCGGATGCTCTGCGGGCTCCTGGAACCCTCATCAGGAACTGGAACTGTTGCCGGGTTCGATGTGGCCACACAGCCGGAAGCCATCAAGTCTCACATCGGTTACATGAGCCAGAAGTTCTCCCTTTACGAAGACCTGACGGTCGAACAGAACATCAATTTTTACAGCGGCATCTACCGAATCCCAAGGGACAAGAAGGAGAAACGCAAGGAATGGGTCCTCTCAATGGCAGGACTGAAGGAGCATCGCAAAACACAAACGCGCTTCTTACCCGGGGGGTGGAAGCAGCGTCTATCGCTGGGTTGTGCCGTTCTTCATGAACCGCCCATTCTATTCCTGGACGAGCCGACATCAGGAGTGGACCCGCTGAGCCGCAGGAGCTTCTGGGACCTGATCTACGAGATGGCGGGACGCGACGTTACAGTCTTCGTCACAACACACTACATGGAAGAGGCTGAGTACTGCGACCGTCTTGGGCTCATCTATCGAGGCGAGCTGGTTGCCGTCGGAACTCCTGCAGAGCTGAAGTCGCGGTTGATACAGGAGGTAGTGGAAGTTCTCTGCAGCGAACCCCAGGAGGCGATGGACCATCTTGCCAGAATCTCCGGCGTCAAAGAGGTTGCCCTCTTCGGAAAAGGACTTCACGTTGTCGTGAGCGATGCTGCTCTGGTGATTTCCGCCATGGAAAAAAGGTTAACTGATCATGGCTTTGCCATCGAAAAGGTGGAGAAGATCGTTCCCTCTCTGGAAGACGTCTTCGTCTCACTCATCGAAGCCCGCGACAGGGAACAGGAGGAGGTGAAACGGTGAATTTGCTGCGCCTCTGGGCAGTCGTTAGAAAGGAGTTCATCCACGTCATGAGGGATCCGCGCGCCCTATGGATCGGAATTGCAATCCCTGTGATTCTTCTGATGCTTTTTGGTTACGCACTTACACTCGACGTGGACGACGTTCCCTTCATAGTATGGGACCAGAGTGGGACTCCGGAGAGCCGCGATTACATCAGCCATTTTTCTGCTTCTCCTTACTTCCAGTTGATCGGTACGACCGACAATTACCGGGAGATCGAAAGGGCGATCGATAGCCGTTGTGCTTACATCGCGCTCGTGATCCCTTCGAACTTTGCCCGCAACATCCTGGGAGGGAAAAAAGTGGAAGTCCAGCTTATTGCCGACGGGAGCGACGCGAACACGGCCAACATCGTCATCGGGTATGCTGAAGGCATTACGTGGACATACTCTCAGGAGATCATACTTCAACAGATCAGGCAGCTCGGAGGAAGGAAGATCGAGATGCCGATGGATGTGCGTCCTCGCGTATGGTTCAACACGGAGATGGAATCAAGGCATTTCATCGTCCCCGGCCTGATTGCAGTCATCATGATGATCATCGCCGCTCTCCTTACCTCTCTCACGGTGGCAAGAGAATGGGAGACCGGGACGATGGAACAGGTCATCTCCACCCCTCTGAAAGCAGTAGAACTCGTTCTGGGCAAGCTCGTCCCGTATTTCCTGATCGGGATGTTCGATTTGCTTCTCAGCGTTCTCATGGGGAAGTATCTCTTCGGCGTTCCCTTAAGAGGAAATGTCGCTCTGCTTTTTATAATGTCTTCCGCATTTCTCATCGGGGCACTTAGCCTAGGAATCCTCATCAGCATAGCAGCAAAAACGCAGCTTCTCGCTAGCCAGCTTGCCTTTCTGGTGACCTTCCTTCCCGCCTTCCTCCTCTCCGGCTTCATGTTCGATATTGCCAACATGCCCCTGGTCCTTCAGCTCATAACCTATCTCGTGCCGGCCCGTTACTACGTCACGCTTCTGCGCGGCCTCTACCTCAAGGGGGTGGGAATCGAGGTCCTCGCCATCGAGGGAATCTTTCTGGTCGCCTTCGCGTTGCTTGTGCTTTTCGTGGCTCTCATCAGATTCAAGAAGAAGATGGAGTGATGTCTTATGTTCGAACGTCTCAAGCACATGCTCATCAAGGAGTTCATTCAGGTCTTCCGGGACCCTAGGATGAGGACTGTTATCTTCATAGCCCCGCTCATCCAGATCATTATCTTCGGCTACGTCGTTACCACCGACGTCAAAAACATCCGCACGGCCATTTACGACCCGGACAACAGTTACGAGAGCCGGGAAGTCATCGCGAGATTCGTTGCCTCGGATTATTTCAAAATCGTTGAGTACGTCAGCAACGATGATCAGGTAAAGGACCTTCTGGATCATGGCCGCGTCTGCCTGGTCTTGAAGTTCAACAAAGGGTTCGGCGAAATCATGAGATCGGGCCGGAGCGCTCCCCTGCAGCTTCTTCTGGATGGGACCGACTCCAACTCCACCAGCATCGTACTCAAGTATACGGCCAGGATCACGGAAGGTTTGGTCAGGGATCCTGTCATCAAAGCTCCCAGCGGCAGTGTGAGGCCAGGTTATGTGGCGCTTGTGAGTCGCGCCTGGTTCAATGAGAATCTTGAAAGCCGGAATTTCTACGTTCCGGGAGTCATCGCTCTCCTTCTTGCCGTTATCACATTGACCCTTTCCTCAATGGCCGTCGTGCGCGAGAAAGAGATCGGAACCATCGAGCAGGTGATGGTGACGCCGATCAGGCGGGTTGAGTTCATCCTCGGAAAGACAATCCCCTTCATGCTCATCGGGATCTTCGACGTCATACTCATCAGCCTCCTGGCGGTTTACTGGTTCGAAGTCCCGATCCGCGGCAGCAGGCTCCTGCTCTTTCTCTCAACGCTTCTATACCTGGTCAGCATGTTGAGCATCGGCATCCTTATCTCCACCATCTGCCGGACTCAGCAACAGGCAATGCTTACAGGCTTCTTCTTCATCCAGCCTGCCCTGCTTCTCTCCGGGTTCCTCTACCCCATCGCCAACATGCCCATCGTGGTTCAGTGGATCACATATCTGGATCCGATCCGATATTTCCTCGTCATCATACGCGGAGTTTTCCTCAAAGGGATAGGGTTCGATCTTCTCTGGCCTCAGATGCTGGGGCTCTTTCTTCTAGCTCTTCTCTCGCTTGGCCTTGCGGCTCTCCGCTTCAAGAAAACTATGGTTTAGGGAGATAAAATCATGCGTATCCACCGAGCCTTTCAAAAAACAAACCGGTATTGCTGTTTATTGCTGCTCATCGGCTCATTCCTGTCGGCCTATGCATCAGAACAGACGAGTAATACATTGACTCTCGAAGCGTGCGTGGATGTGGCGCTGGACAAGAACCCTTATTACAGGGCCATTCTTGAAGGTATCATAGCAGCCGGCGAGGCGGCTCAAGCAGCAAAAGCAGCCTATTACCCTGAAGTTTCATTCCAGACAGGCTACAGGAAATTTGAAACTCACGCCTTCTTGCCCGAAGGCCTTTCCTTCCCGGGTCTCACTACCGTCGTCGGCCCCATTGATTCTTACAGTTTAACCGTGAATGCCGGATACACCCTGTATGACAGCGGGCTGAGGAACGCTCAGCACCAAGCCAGTCTTGCCAGCAAGGCCGCTGTAGAAGAGTATGCTTCAAGAAGCCACGACGAGGTCATCTTTGCCGTTCATCAGTCTTACTACTCTTTGCTTGCGGCACAGGAAGGGCTGTCCGTGGCAAGGAAGAACCTTCGTAGAAGCGAGGAACACCTCCGCCTTGCGGAGACGCGCAAGAGCGTGGGCGCCGTCCCGCTTGCCGACGTCCTTAGAGCGAAGGTGGAAGTATCCAATGCAAAGCTTTCCGTCGTGCAGGCCGAGTCCAACGTCAGAGTGGCTCAGGGGAATCTGAACGCCTCAATGGGGCTGCCGATCGAGACGGTGCTATCTCCCACCCCGCTTGATCTGAAGATCGAACCTTTTACGCTCACAGACATTTCCAAGGCTCTGGATCATGCCATAAACTCGCGCGCAGACCTCAAAGGATCACTCAAACAGATTGAAGCACGCAGAGCACAGGTAGCCGCAGCGAGAAGTTTCTTTGGTCCCAGGGTGATGGCACAGGCAAGCTACGGGCGTCTCGATAGCGATTTCTTCCCGCAGGATAAGGACTGGGCTGTCGGGTTGGTGATGCAGATTCCTCTTTTCAGTTATTCAAGGACTCATAATCTTGCAAAGACAAGGTCCGAGCTGACCCAGGAAGAGCTCAAACACGAGTCACTTGCCCTGTCCATCAAGCAGGAAGTCTGGACTAATGTTTCTAGGATGCAGGAAGCGTGGGAATCGATCCGTATGGCGGAGACTCTCCGCCAAGACGCCACGGAAAGTCTTCGACTTGCGAATGAGAGATACGCAGCGGGTGCGGGCACCATCACCGACCTCCTCGATGCAGAGACGAATCTCGCACGCGCTGAACTCACATACGTCCAGGCGGTATACAACTATCGCACCGCCATCTCGCGCCTCAGAAAGTCTATGGGGGATCTATGAAAGCTACATTTTTCAGATAGAATCCTATAAAATGAGTTTTCGGAATACTCCTGTCGTGAAGATAATATCCTGAGCGAGAGGGTGGTAGAGATGGCAAGGATTCTGGTTGTCGACGATGAAAAGGATATCGTCGAGCTTGTGAAATACAACCTCGAAAAGGAGGGTCTCCAGGTTTCAACCGCTTCCAACGGATTTGATGCTCTGAACGTCATCCACAAATCTACCCCTGATCTTATTCTCCTCGACATCATGATGCCCCAATTAGATGGTCTGGAGGTCTGCCGGCGACTTAAGAAGGACGACTCCCTGAGAGATATCCCCATCATCTTCCTGACTGCAAAGAGCGAAGAGGTGGATAAGGTCCTTGGTCTGGAAATGGGTGGAGATGACTACATCACAAAACCATTCAGCATCCGGGAACTCATCGCCAGGGTCAAAGCTGTCATCCGGAGGAAAGAGAAAGTCACTCCTGCAGAGAGAAGAAAGTTTGGAGAGATCCTAGTCGATTTCGCCAGGTATGAAGTCATGCTGAAAGGGAAGCCTGTTCCCCTGACGGCGAAAGAGTTTGCCCTGCTCAAGGCACTCATACAGGCTGGAGGCAGGGTCCTGACGAGAGAGAAGCTCCTCATCGACGTCTGGGGAATGGACTATCCAGGCGAAACGAGAACGGTGGATGTCCATATCAGGAAATTGAGAGAGAAGCTCGGCGAGACGAAAAGAATACAGACAGTCAAAGGGGCAGGCTATAAGTTTCTGGTCGAT
>JBFMGF010000067.1 GCA_040752675.1 Acidobacteriota bacterium | reverse complement strand
CTTCTCTTCAAAATGTTTCCTGGCTAGCTCCAGTTCGATCCATTCCGGTTCCTGAGGTTCGACTGCCCTGCTCTCTCGCACTTCACCACTTTGGCTTTGTTTCACGGGAAGGGGCTTTTTGATGATGGGCACGCCATCTTTTCTGGCATAATTGAAAGAAAAACCCAACATGACTCCGAGCAGGGTGATGAGGATAGCGTCGTAGATCACCTTTCCTTTTCCTTCTGGACCTACCATGGCATTTCCCTCCTGGCGGAGCTCACCGGGGTTTCTCTGAAGAAATGAGGTTGGCCGCCTGTTCACTGGCCTTCTTCATCTGAAGTCTCTCCCTGGCGATCCTCTCGTATTCCAGAGGATGATGATGCTTCAGATCCCGGCCGCTGATCTGGCCATTGAGCCAAATCCAGCTCATGGGGAAGGCTTCTGGATTCAGATGAACATTATACATATGCCAGATGATGATCGCCAAAAACGCCAGGATGGCTTCAAAGCCATGGATGACCCGGATGATATCAAGAACGAATTTCGGGAAGAGAGCGATGCTGGTTTCTTCGAACCAGAGGAAGAAGCCGGTGGTGATCATAATGATATTTCCCCAAACCACCGCCATGTATTCGAACTTTTCGATGAAGTTGTATTTCCCGAATTTTGGCCTTTCGTTGAACAGAAATTGCTGATGCCGGTCCAGAAAGCTTTTCAGAATCCCCTTCCTGTGGAGAAACGATATCAAGCCGATGTTGTGCATGAAGAGAGCGGAGGCATCGTAGATATCCTTTGGCTTCGGCATCATCTCTTTCGCGAAGCGATTCCCCTCTTCTGAAAAGACAATATAGAAAATATGGTAGACGCTGACGCCGATCAGGAACATGGCGGCGATTCTATGAAGCAGACCCCGAACCCAGAAGCTGTACTGGAAAAAGAAGATGTAGCGCATCACCTTCATCTCCGGAAAGAGGAGCGGAAATCCGGTGAGGATCAGCAAGATGAAGCTCCCCGCCAGGATGATATGCTGCACCCTCTGGGACAGAGGCATCCTCTCAAATATTTCATCATCATCAATGATTCCTTCCAGCCCTTTCGTATCGATCTTTTCCATCTCCCTGTTCCTTCTGGGAACTCCTTTTCTTACCCCGTCAGGATTTGACTTCCAGAAATCGCTTCCGGAATCGAGCAAAAAGATCGGACAGGATGAAGATAAAGAACGTGCCGATCAAAAGCACGATGAAGGCAATGTAAAACTTCCTGACATAATAGGCGATGATGTTGCTCTCTTTTCCAGCCCAATCATGAACATTTCCTCTGGCGAAATTGATCCCGGCCCTGGGGTGGCAACTCCCGCAGGTTTCTGGGATATTGGAGGGGTGGATTGAGGATTTGGGATCGGTGGAGGGCCGAATGTTATGGTATCCATGACAGCTTGCGCAATTGGCCACGGTGACATCTCCGTACTTCAAAGCTACGCCATGGTAGCTTCCCAAAAATGTCTTCAGCCGGGAGCTGGAGAGCCCATACTCCATAGAAATCCTTTCATCATCATGGCACTGGGAGCAGAGTTGAGCAATGTGGGTGGTGTAGACGGAAGACTCCGGGTGGATGGAAGCCTTGATATTGTGTTCCATGTGACAGTCTGTGCAGACCGGCACATCTTCGTTTCCTTGCAGGTAATCCTCGCCGTGAACCCCCTCGACGTAGTCGATATAAATCCCGGCATGGCATTTCCCGCACGTCTTTGGAACCATCATCCGATGAACCGTGGATTGGGGGTCTCTGTGCGACAAGATCAGATGACTTCCGTGACAAGCGCTGCAGACGGCGGTGATGGTGAGCCCTGCCATGGTGAGAGCTCGGCCATGAACGCTCTCCTTGAACTGCTTGATGAACTCCTCCCCCTTGATGTGATATTTTTCCGCTATCCTGATATCGGCATGACAGCGTATGCAGGTCTCCGGCTGATGAAGGGGATGCATCCGGGAACGCGGATCGCTCACCTTCAGAATATCGTGAGTTCCGTGACAATCCGCACAGTCAGCCGTATCTTTCCCTGTCTCAGAGACAACGGCATGAATGCTCTTGGAAAGATCCTTCGCTTCCCGGTCATGGCAGGCTCCGCACTCAACTCTGTTCAAAGGAGAAAGATGGGGATAATCCTCCACTCCCTCCAGATCGTTGTGACAATCGGTGCAGGCCATTCCCGTCTCCCCATGGACGGATCCCTCGTACTGACCCTGATCCACAGAGAGTCTCCCCTCACCGCTTTCCCTCGGACTGGGATTACCATGACACAGGAGGCAGTCATCCTGGCTCGATCCGAAGGCAAAAGCAAGATTCGCTAAGATTAAAACAGTGAACCCCACCCGACAGAATAGGAAAATCCTGCTCATCTCAAAATCGAAACAACCCCCTTCCCCGCCAGAACCCCTGTGGCTGAGGCATTGATCAGATCCCTCGAGAGACCTGCTCCATCACCAGCTACGAAGAGCCGCTTGATACTGGTCTGCATCCGGGCATCCACCTCCATCTTCATCGCATAATATTTGATCTCCGGGGCATAGAGGAGTGTGGAATCGGAAGCCACGCCCGGAATGATGGTATCGAGGATGTCCAGCCCCTCCAGGATGTCGGTCACGATTCTGTGAGGAAGAGCCATAGAAATGTCCCCCGGGGTGATGTCTGTCAGAGTCGATTTCAGATAGTTTCTTGAGATCCGAGCCTGGTTGGATCTCCTCCCCCGCCTCAAATCTCCCAGCCTTTGAATGATCGGTTTCCTTCCCCCGATCGTTGTGGCCATCAAAGCCACACTCCTCCCATATTGGGATGTATTCTCGATCGGTTCCGTCAATTCAACGCGGACCAGGAAGGCGAAGTTCGTGTTGGAGGAGATCTTCCCTTTGAAGGAGTGCCCATTCACCCCCACATAATCGTTGTAAGTCTCTTTGACGACGAAGCCCCCATCGTTGGTGCAGAAGGTCCGGATGAAGTCATCATAGGTTCTGGTCCGGATGTGAAACTTCGGATCTCGGTTGATCTTCGTGACCGGCTCCATGACGATCTTCGGAACCTCCACCCGGACACCGATATCGATCGGTCCATGGCGGGCTTTCAATCCTATCTCAGCGGCCAGTGCTTCCATCCAGCTCGATCCCGCCCGCCCGGGAGCCAGGATGACAGCTTGTGAGGAAATCCTTTTACCATTCTCACAGATCACTCCCCGACATTTTTCTTGATCGATAATCAAGCCCTCCACGTGGTGCCTCAGGAGGAATTCCACATTCTTTCCGATCAGGGTATCCCTGAAATTCTGAATCAACTCAAATGCTTTATCCGATCCGATGTGTCTCTGGGGAATCTCGATGAAGGTCGCTCCCGTTGCGGCGGCTTTTCTCTTGAGGAATTCTACCTCCTCCGCATCAGGACGCAGGATTTCCTCGGGAGCTCCATAGATCAGGAATTGATCATCAACGTACTGGACAAGGGACCAGGCCTCCTCCTGGTCTTTCGTATACTCCGAGAGATCCCCTCCGATGTCGGGCCTCAGATTCAGTGTCCCATCGGAAAAGATCCCGGCGCCCCCCACACCCGAGATCCACTCAATCTTCTCTGATCCATCGGCGCTGTTCTTCTTGTGGGTGAGGGATCCTCGTTCGTGGACATCCCCACCTCGGTCGATGATCAGGGCCCTCAACCCGCTCTGAGCCACTTCAAGAGCGGCGAAGAGACCGGCAGGTCCGGCACCGACAATGATCACATCATAGCTCTTTCTTCCGGTCGCTTGATTTTTTTTCGAAGTCTTCTTTATGACGCGGCCTCCTCAAAAACGCTCTCTTCCTTGAATCTTTTTGCTCATTCTGATCAGGTCCCATTTGAAGAGTTCCCTACTATATCATTTCTCCTTGAATTCCGACACGGAGGAAATGGTGAGCATGTACATCTTTACCCTTCACTTTCACTTTAAACTGCCAGGTCTCATCACTCCACCGCTCTTTGCCTTTAGCATCTGAAGCTTTTACCTTCCAGTAGTAGATGGTATTATCCTGAAGAGGTGTAGTTGGGGAGTAGATGCTGGTAGTTAAGTCTGGCACTTCCTTCTTAGTGGTAAAGTCACTCCTGGTATCATACCACAGAGTGTAAGTTACTGCATCCCCATTTGGGTCAATAGCATCCTGCCAGTCAAAGGTTGGCTTAAGGGTATTCACTGTTAAATTGTTAATAGGAGAAACTAAAGAAAAAGTGCCGGGAGGGTTGTTAGTACTGCCTATAGAAATGGTGATGAGCCGATCAGCGTTATCAAAGTCGTTAGGATAATGATAGCTTGAACCAGAACGGTCATAGATGAGTGGCCGCATCTGTGCTGTACCTTCTTTTATAGCCTTGAGCCTGAAGGTGTAAGAAACATCTCCACCAGCATTCTGTCTATAGATTGCATTATTGGTAGCTCCAGAAGGTTTGCTATAGGTAACACTGATGGACTGAATCTGAAGCAGACTGGGATCAACATTAAGGAAGTGGGCTATCTCGTCAAATTCTGTAGCAGTGGAGGCAACAACCGTAATATCAAACTCCTGACCCAGGGCAACTGATGAAGGGGCAGTAATAGAAGTAGTGTTATTTCTGGCCTGAGAAATTAGCTTTTCCACATAGAGCTGTTGAGTAACCGTCGCTGAGGGGGTAGATTCGCTGTCCTTAGTAATCTCCACCTTAAAATCTCGCTTGGTATCATGGGCGCTTTTAGTCCGAGTAATCTCCACCAGATAGAAGACCTATTTAAATGCCCCTGCGGAAATATTACCAATATTCTGGCTTGTCGGTTGGGTTGAGGCTAAGTTAATGTAGTCGTTGGCAGTAGTCCAGCTAAAAGCAGCAGTAACATCAGTAGCCACAGTAGTACTGTTATTGGCAATTCTTATCTGTACCAGAAACTGATTCGGTCCTTCAGTAGTTGGCTTATTGCTGTCCAGCCCGATGATGTGCCAGGATTTGATTTCGGCTGTTAGATTGGCAGAAGCTACACTCTGAAACCCAATTAATCCTATGCACATTACCACTACCCCCAATATTCCCCTACTTTTCATAACTTACTACCTCCTCTTTTTACATAGCTAAGACTTCTGCAAAATGCAAGATTTGGTAGCCGCAGATTTTAATCTTCATTCTCCTTCTTTCTCATTGGAAAGTTCCAGATACTCTCTCACCAGACTCAAACTCATCTCCAGGGTCCGCGAGATCTCTTCCGGCTTCAGCTTCTTGCTCAACGTCAAAACCTTCCGATACGC
>JBFMGF010000066.1 GCA_040752675.1 Acidobacteriota bacterium | reverse complement strand
CGACAAGAATACCATCGGGCAGTATCTCTTCCTCTTCAGTATGTCCGCAAAACCAGCAGACCTCGACAATGTTGTTGACTACCCATTCCAGAAGGGAAACATCTGGGTGCAGCTCAAGACGTGGGATGCCCAGGGGATGAGGGATGTCATTCGTACCGTGGATGAATACGCCAGAATGCATTCGACGCGCATGGAATTCAGACCGGCTGGGACTGCATATTTCAATCTCGTCTGGAATAACGAAGTCCTCTACGACATGATCAAAGGATTCATTCTTGCTCTCATCGTTATCTTCGTGATCCTTGCATTCAACTTCCGCTCCATAAAGTGGGCGCTCGTCGGATATATCCCGCTCCTTCTCACCGTCCTGCTCATCTACGGCGTTGTCGGTTTCACCGGGAAAGACTTTGACATGCCGATCTCTGTGCTCTCCACCCTTTCGCTAGGCATGGCCGTCGATTTTGCGATCCACTTTATCAGCCGGTTCAAGCAGCGGATGACGCATGCTTACAAGAGTGAATCGTTAACCGAATCGCTTCTCTGGACCTCCGCGCGTCCTGGGAAAGGGATCATGCGGAATGCGTTCCTCTTCGCAACAGCCTTCTCGGTAATGCTCTTTGCTTCACTTACCCCTTACATCACGGTTGGAGCATTCATCGTGAGCATGATGATGATCAGTGCTCTTCTGACGATAATGCTCATGCCAGCCCTCATTTCTTTGCTCAAGGGATGGCTCTTCACGAGCGTAAAAGAAAAGGACCATCAACTCGAAAAGGATTATGCAAAGCACAAATAATTTAAGATTGATGCGCAGCCCTTCTACGCTGCGGGAAAAAACGATCAGGAGGAACAATGACGATTGAAAGAATATTACGTGGTATCGCAGGAGTCTTCGTTCTGGTCAGCGTCGTCCTGGGATATTTTCATTCACCACTCTGGTTTTTGTTCACCATCTTTGTAGGGATCAACCTGTTCCAGTCAGCCTTCAGCAACTGGTGCCCGATGAAATCATTCCTGAGAATGCTTGGATTGAAAAGCTGCGAAGAACTGATCAGACGGGCAAAAGAACCATCCGTGAACGGGGATCAGATCAAATAGAAGCACTGCTAAGGATAATGCAAAACAAAAGAAGGAGGTTTTCACTATGAAAATCATACACAGAATATTCCTTTCTGTATCGGCCCTGTCGCTGTTGCTTTCCCTTCTCCCTCAATATGCCTCAGCACAGCAGGCTATTTCAGCGAAGCAGATCGTGAGCAATTATTACGAGGCGTTCTACTCGCCGGGGAATGACATGTGGGTGAAGGTAACAATGGACCTTATCAGCAAAGATGGGAAGAGGAGAAAGCGGCAGATGGTGATGCTCCGCAAAGATATCGGCGATCAGGAAGACCAAAAATATTTCACCTACTTCAATGAACCTGGCGATGTGCGAAGAACCGCATTCCTCGTCTGGAAGTACCCGGGTAAGGACGACGAGAGATGGATATTCATCCCTGCAGTCGACCTCGTGAAGAAAGTCGCCGCGGAAGACAAGCGCTCGAGCTTCATCGGAAGCGATTTCACCTATGAAGATGTCTCCGGAAGGGACGTCGAATCGGACAATCATACGCTGCTGAAATACGAGAAGATGAATGACAGGGACTGCTATGTGATCGAAAGCAAGCCGCTTGATAAGGTCGACTACACGAAGAGGATCTCGTGGATCGACACAAAGACCTATCTCCCCATCAAGGAAGAGTACTACGACCAGCAGAACCAGCTTTACAAAGTGTTCACCGCGGATGAGATAAAAGAAATTCCAGCAGGTGAGACAGGAGCAATGATTCTCACCACTATAACGAAGAGGACGATGCGGAATGTGAAGACCGGCCACTCAACGGAGGTTGTCTTCTCAGATGTGAAATACAACACAGGTGTGGAGGAAAACGTATTCACTGAGCGATCGCTCAGGACTCCTCCGGCGAAGTGGATCAAGTAAGACAGCGCATTTTCTATAGAGGGAAGAAAAGAGAAACATGGCACGACAATCAAGGTTCTTTGCAACGTTTTTCTCGATCTGGGTATTCCTCCTCGCATTGGCGACCGCATACGCTCTTGCAGATAATGGAGAACTTCCCGTCGAGCTGCACGGTTTTCTCCTAGGGAATTTCACCGGCAAAACAAGTGGACAGTCTCCTTCGGGGGATGATTTCATCCTCGGCGAGGAAAGACTTCGGATCGAGATCTCGAAATGGTTTGAAAGCTCCTCCTTCATGGTGAAGACCGATTTCTACCACGACTCGCTCAACGATGAATTCCATATCAACCTGCGCGAGGCATATATCGATTACATGTACAAAGCGTTTGATTTCAGATTCGGCCGCCAGATCCTCACCTGGGGGATCGGCGACCTGCTCTTCATCAACGACACATTCCCGAAAGACTGGGAATCGTTTTTCTCTAGCAGGCCTCTCGAATATCTGAAAGTGGGTGTGGATTCCTTCAGGGCACGCTTCTCGAGTGAACCCATCAACGCCGAGCTCGTCATAGCCCCCCTCTTTGAGAGTGACAATCTTCCATCGCCAGAGCGATTCTATTTCTATGATCCATTTCCTGGAATCGCGGAGCGCTACAACCGGAAGCCTGAAAAAACATATGGCAACGCCGAGCTTGCGTTCAGACTTTACAGACGCCTGTTTGATTCGGATGTTTCGCTTTACCTGTACAGAGGGTTCTGGAAGCAGCCTTCAGCAATGCCCGATGACCAAGTCAGCCCCGCATCGATTACATATTTCTATCCAGAGCTTAATATCTATGGGTTCAGCGTTCAACGATCACTGTTCGCGGGAGTCATAGGGTTCGAAGCCGGATATTACGATTCGAGGGAGGATGATACGGGAATGGACATGCTGATCCCGAACTCGGAGCTACGTGCGCTCGTGGCTTACAGCCGCCAGCTCTGGACCGATTTCACTTTTGGCTTTCAATATTACGTCGAAAAGATGCAGGACCATGATGAGTATGTGCAAACACTTCCCGCTGGATTCCCTGTGAAGGATGAGATGCGGCAGCTTCTGACCCTGCGGCTCATGCAGTTCCTGAAATATCAGACATGGAAGCTCTCGCTCTTCACCTATTACAGCGCGACCGATGAGGACTATTACGCCATCGCCGACGTGACGAAGAAGATCAACGACCATTTCGCTGTCACGTTCGGCGCGAACATACTCGGAGGGAAAGAAAATACAACCTTCTTCGGACAGTTCGACAGAAACGACAATCTATTCCTGAATCTCCGCTACGACTTCTAATCTATCCACTAAAGCTGTATCAATCGTCCGAGTCAAAAGAATTCGCAAAGCACTGAATTCGAGCTTACTCGAAAAGGCATATTTTACTAATGTGCCATCTGACACATTAGTAAATATTTCCATTTTGGTTTTCTGGAATCAAAGCACCCTTTTTATACGTGTCCTCTTGATCCCTGGTGCAAGTGCCACAGCAAAGTGATAAAAGGAAAATTACTGGCGTGAACATAATTATAATTTTCCGGTAAGCTTTTAGTTGCTCTTGACATGTTATTGAATTGATACGAATAGTATTTTTTACGGCAATCATTGACATTTTTCCCTCTTTAGTTCTTCAGCGTCAGATTTATTGAACTGAAGAATCTTACCTTTCTCTTTGACTGGTGATGTCATAATGTCAGCGTTGTTTCTATTTTCATTATCCTCAAGACCCTTTTTATGTCCAATTTCATGCGAAACCGTGTTTGCAATTT